>CALMQQ010000162.1 GCA_937871845.1 uncultured bacterium | reverse complement strand
TATGAGTTAATTGAGAACACTACAATTGCAATTGATTCTTACGAGAAAGATATTCCAGTACAAGCTAAAGGCTTTGGAGACAACTATAATATAACTGAACCTGCAACATTCCGTATCCAGGGTTTTACTACGGATCAACTTATTGGTTTCGGTTTTAGAGATATTACGGGAGGCAAAACAGAAGAAATTACCGTTGTTACAGCAGATGACGTAGCAAAAGTTAAACAGGGTCTCGAAACTGCAATAAAAGGCAATCTTCAAACAAATCTAAAATCGCAGTTGTCTAAAGGTGAGATTTTACTTGAAGGTTCACAGAAGTATGAAGAAGTTAGCCTAGAACAGACTGTTCAGAATGATGAAGAAGCAGAGAATTTCTCGGTGGACCTGAAGATGAAAGTCACCGCTGTGAAGTTGCAGGAAGAGGATATCAAATCTATGGCAGAAGAAATCATCAAGAAAAGTGAGAAAGCTACCGATCAAGCCGAAATCAAAGTCGACGATTTTGAAGTAAAAAATGTGAAAGTGGAGGGAACAAAAATCACCTTTGAATTAGTAGCAAAAGGTGAGGTAAATGAAAACCTTCAACTAGAAGAACAAAAAGATCAAATTTCAGGAAAAACTATTGATGAGGCGAAAAAATATCTAGAAGAACTAGAACAGATTGAGAAAGTCAATATCACATACAAACCTGACTACATCCCTGAGAATTTGAGAAAAATTCCTTCTAAAAGAGAAAATATCATTTTCAAATGATATAATCACTTGCAGGATAAGTAGTTCGATTGGTCGCCTTGACACAGGTGACAAATTTATCATAAAATTTCACACTTATCACACAAAGTCCGAGAGTGCTAATTTCTCTCAACTAATTAAATTATTTATTAATCCAATAATCATATGGCAAAAGTAAATTTAAAACCTCTAGGAGGAAATTTGTTGGTGAAAGCAATCGTTGAAAAATCAGTTTCAGGAATTGTATTACCAGATACTATCGATAAAGAAAAACCTCAAAAAGGTGAGGTTATTGCATTGGGAACAGGTAAAGTTGCAAAAGACGGGAAGAAAATCGCATTTAATGTAAAAGTTGGTGATATTGTTTTATTCAAAAAATACTCTCCAGATGAAGTTGAAGTTAATGGAGAAGACTATTTAATTATGGATGAAGATGCAATCTTAGCAATCCTTTCATAACTATATTAATTTATTAATTGAAATAAAAATGGCAAAACAAATAATTTTTGATGAAGATGCTCGAAAAGAGCTAAAAGAGGGAGTTGATAAACTCGCAAATGCTGTAAAGGTCACATTGGGACCAAAAGGAAGAAATGTGTTATTGGGAAAATCATTCGGTTCACCTCAGATTACAAAAGATGGTGTCACTATTGCGAAAGAAATCGAATTGAGTGATAAATTACAAGATGCCGGAGCTCAAATCGTAAAAGAGGCAGCCACCAGAACAGTTGATAATGCAGGTGATGGAACTTTTAGCTCAAGCAATCATTACTCAAGGTTTTAAAAATATCGCAGCAGGAGCAAATCCTATGGAAATTAGAACTGGGATTGAAAAAGGGGTTAGAAGTGTTGTTGAAGAATTAAAAACGATGGCGAAACCCGTAAAAGGTAAAGAAGAAATTAGGAAAGTTGCAGTGGTCAGCGCAAATGGTGATGAGGAAATCGGAGATATTTTGGCAAGTGTTATGGATAAAGTTGGAAAAGAAGGTGTCGTAACTGTCGAAGAAGGACAGACATTTGGATTAGTAGAGAAATATGTAGAGGGAATGCAATTCGACAAAGGATATATTTCTCCATACTTCGTAACGAACGGAGAGGATCTTACAGCTGAAATCAGAAATCCATACATTTTGATTACAGATTCAAAGATTTCTGCAGTCAAAGACATGCTTCCTCTGATTGAGAAAATTGCTCAAACAGGCAAAAAAGACATCGTGATAATTGCTGAAGATGTAGAAGGTGAAGCTCTTGCAACATTGGTAGTGAACAAGTTGAAAGGTATTCTGAACATTGTTGCTGTCAAAGCTCCAGCATTTGGTGATAGAAGAAAGGAGATGTTGAAAGACATCGCAGTTCTAACAGGTGGTTCAGTGATTTCAGAGGAATTAGGTAAGAAATTAGATACGGCAGAACTTGAAGATCTCGGTAAAGCAGAAAAAGTCATCGTCGGCAAAGAAGACACTATCATAGTCAATGGCGATGGCAATGACAAAGAGATCAAATCAAGAATTGATCAAATTAAAAATGAAATTGCGAAAACTGAGTCCGATTACGATAAGGAAAAGCTACAAGAGAGATTAGCGAAATTGTCCGGTGGAGTCGCAGTTATCGAAGTTGGTGCTACAACAGAAGTTGAAATGAAAGAAAGAAAAGATAGACTAGACGATGCATTGCAAGTTACAAGGGCTGCTATCGAGGAAGGTGTCGTTCCTGGAGGAGGCGTTGCACTTATCGATGCACGAAAAGCGATGGAAAAGACAAAAGTTACCGGTGATGAGAAAATCGGTCTAGATATTTTGATGAGAGCCCTAGAAGAGCCTGCAAGACTTATTGCAGAAAATGCAGGAAAAGAAGGTTCAGTTATAGTCAGTAAAATTGGAAAAGGAATTGGTTATGATGCAAGAAAAGAAGAGTACGTAAACATGATTCAGGCAGGAATCCTAGATCCAGTTAAAGTTACTAGGTTGGCATTAGAAAATGCTGCATCCGTAGCAAGTATGCTTCTCACAACTGAGGCAGTTGTAGTGGAAGAACCCAAGAAAGAAGAACCCATGATGGGGAATCCAGGTGGAGGAATGGATATGATGTAATTGTATCCTACGAACTGAGAATATTAGATCCCGCATTTAGTGCGGGATCTTTTTTGTTATAAATAGTAGTTTAGATTTTTCATTGATAGAGTAACCAAATTCAACTACAATTAGAGAAATAACTCTAAAAATGCTCAATTTACTAAATCGATATTTTCTAAATTATTTTATTTGGTGGTACCTTGTCCAATCCAAGATTATCTTGGGTAAAGTTTTTGGTGGATGGATGTTCTTGATGAATTTGTTGAATGTCCCACCGATGCTTAAAAATCTATTTCAGCCACTTTATCAGGACTACACCAGGATGGGTCGTATTATTGCTTTTCCTATACGTTTGACATGGGTTTTGATGGGGTTATTTATTGAATTACTTCTTCTTCCTATCATTTTGATAATTTTCATAATTTATCTGATTTTACCTGTGATTCCGATTTACGGATTCGCATCTTTTTTACTGAATGCTTAAACGTATCAACTCACTTGGTGAGTATAGAAAAACAAAATTAAAAATTAACTTCGGTTATTTATCGAAAGAGTTTGGGCTGAGGAAAGAACTCCAGAAAATCGAATTTATTATTGGGTGGATATTAATTTTCTTCACTGTTGTAATTATTTGTATTTTTGCTCTTTACGAGGCGTACTTCAATTCAAGATTCATTCTTTCTGAAATTATTTATGTAGACACGTTTGCAAAGTTAATTCTCTATATGGGGCTCGGATTAATCTCTTATGGTGCTTATTTGGTTAGAGATAGAAATGTCTTTTTGGACAAGTTTGGACAAAGAGATTTTGACGGACTCCGTGTTAAATTTGAAAAAGCAGAAAATCCAGCAGAAATAGATATTACTGACTACTTTGATAAAGATTTAATAAATTTAATTGATGAAGTTCTTGCAAGGAAAGACGGAAGTAACATATTAGAGAAAATTCTAGAAGAGCTGAGTTTTCTCGAACTTGTCAAAACAGCTAGTACTCGCTTAGGATTGAGTGTTGAGACGTTAAATAATTTGATTCATACAGTAAATAATGTGAATTTCGATGAAGAAAAATTAGCATTGGTTTTGCGTGAGAGTTTTATTATTGCAATAGAGAATGGATTCAAGAAGGCAGATGAGTTGTCTCTATTTATCCATCTTTGCAAAACCGATCTTAAAAATGAACTACTGAAACTTGAAGTAGGCGAGAATGAAGTTGATGCGATGAGACTATGGGCGCAGAATCTCAGTAAGAGAGCCAGGTATCTCCAAATCATCAGAACAAAAAGTATGCTAAAACCAACTTCAACGGTTAATCGTGCATACACTTCAGTGTTTTCCCCAAGTTTGGGTAAATTTTCACGTGATTTCACCGCGGAAATTGTCCAAGGCAATTTCGAATTATCTTACGCAAGAGAAAATGAACTAAAGAACTTAATCGCAATGGTAACGTCAGGGGAATCAAGTGCATCTCTAGTACTGGGACAACCAGGAGTAGGTAAAACTACATTTATAAAAAACTTCGCAATTAAAATGGTGGTAGAGGACGTCCCCAAAATAATTCAAGATATGCGTTTGGTTGGTTTTGATTTCAATAGGGCATATGCATTGGCTGAGAACGAACAACAATTTAAAGCCACGGTCGAAAATATAGTCCAAGAAGTGGCAAAAGCTAAAAATATTATTCTTGTGATTGATGATTTAGATGAGCTGGTCAATGTAAAGAAAGAGTTGAGTGCAGAGATTATAAATCTACTTACTGATGCAATGAATGTTCACAAGCTCAGAATCATAGCAACTAGTTCTGTTGAAGGATACACTAGACACATAAAACCATACAAAGCTCTTGATGCTTTGTTTAATAAAATGAAAATGGAGGTGCCTACTGATGAAATTGCACTTCAAATACTATTTGACTTCATTCCTGAACTTGAAAAAACATACAAAGTCAAAATTGCTTTTGAAGCTGCGGATCGTTCTGTCGAGTTATCACACAAGTTTGCCTTTGAGAGGGTGTTACCTGATAAAGCTATTAATTTATTAGAAGA
>CALMQQ010000161.1 GCA_937871845.1 uncultured bacterium | reverse complement strand
AGATCGTCAGATGTTTCAAAATCTCCCTGTTCTTCCATTTCTCTAAGAATGGAATTGAATAGGTTATCAACTTCATAAGAACTATTAACTTGTTCAATAGCTCCAATATCTTTATCGCTCAATTTGCTGCGCTTTTTCTTACCGCGAGACTTTTTGGATGGGACTTGATAGTCCTTTGCCTCAGACACCATAGAACTTTGCTGTGCAGGAGTTCTATACATATCGGACCAAATTTCGTCTAAACTAGGATTAGTATTACTCATATCTTATATTTACTGTATAATTAGCATTTTTGTAAATAATTACATGGCTAAACGAAAAGATAAATATATGAATAACAATGATTCATTGCCTATTCAAGTATTTATAGATTATACCCCCGAGCAATTAGTAGAATTAGATAAATGTCAAAATGATATATTTTATTTTGCAGAAAAATATTTCCATATCGTAAACCTCGATAAGGGAAAAATGCCAATCGAACTATATCCAGCACAACGAGATGCAATTCAGGCAGTATTGGATAATAAAATGACCATTATATGTGCTTCGAGACAGGTGGGAAAATCTACTTTGATGACTATTATATGTCTTTGGTATGCACTATTTAATGAAAATTATCAAATAGCAATTCTTGCAAACAAAGAAGAACAAGCAAAAGAAATTCTTGACCGTATTAAATTGGGGTATGAAGAAATACCAGTATGGTTAAAATCTGGAGTTCCTACATACACTAATGAAAATATTGTCTTCGGTAATAGATCCAAAATATTCATCCAGGCAACATCTGAATCTGGAATTCGTGGTAAATCCGTAAATCTACTATTTGTTGACGAATTTGCCCACTTACAATCCCAAATAATAGATCCATTTGTGAAATCTATCATGCCAACGATATCATCATCCAAAAGTGCAAAAATTGTTCTAGTCTCCACCCCAAAGGGAGCACAAGGAAAATTTTATGAATACTGGGAAGGTGCTCAAAGAGAGGGCAGAGATGATTGGAACCAATGGAAAGCAGTTAAAATACATTATTCTGATGTTCCTGGTAGAGATGAAAAATGGATTGCGGAGAGTA
>CALMQQ010000160.1 GCA_937871845.1 uncultured bacterium | reverse complement strand
AACTCACATGGGGAGTTCTACTGCATGGGCAAGGGTCAATCTTTTTGCCAATACTATGCCAAATGTAGGTGTTAAATTAGTTGAGGGAGCTACTACACCATCTGATTACTATGATGATAACACTTCTATTTCTCTCGGGGTAAACGCTCCAGACGCATATAAAATCAGAATGAGGCATGGCATTGAAGACGGAAGAGTTCCCAGTGCTGATGTACTTCTCTCACGAAGTAAAACACCTGGAAGTGGTGTAGTAAATGTCGTTGACAGGGGAATAACACCTTTGAGCAATCCCCTTCCCGACTCAGCTCCGGATTATTCTGAGAAATTGAATCAATTATTTGCTGATAAGTCAATTAAATATGTATTCGTTCCAAGTGGGGTATATCCAATAAAAAACACAATTACTTTGGGAAGCAATACTCATCTAATTGGTGTAGTTCCAAATTTCTCCGAGATTAAAGTACATCCGCTTTGGAAACCTGGTAAAAGAGTAGATGCACTTCGCACTGTTAATGATGCAAATGCTACCACTGCTATGGCTAATATTGAAATAGTAATCGATGCTAGCAGAGGAAATAATTATTTTGACGCGATACATTGGGAGGCAGGTAAAAATTCCATAATTTATTTTGCACATACTGACACGTTTGGAGCTATGGGACCATCTAAATGCAGAACAGCTGACCTACAATACGGAAACGAGAGAAATGATTATCATTTTACGGGAAATGGTGGTGGACGTGTTTGGGGAACTACTTCAGGTGGGGGAGGTTGTTCTAAATATCATGAAAAATTTAGAGGATTCCTTGTGAACGGTACTACTCAGCCTCTGACTCTCTATGGTATTAATCCAGAAGATGGACACGGTGATGCAATTAATCAAAGAGAGGGTTTCCAAGCTGAAATTCGCAATGCAAAAAATGTATCGGTAAGAAGTCACAAATCTGAGGACGGAAACTCCTTGTTAGTAAAAAATTCAGAAAATATATTCATATTGAACCCTGGAGGAAGTGTTGAATGGGCATTGCGTGATAACAAAAATATTACAGTACTTAATACTGTTTCCAAGTTTATTAAATGGACAAATAAAACTACTGGTGCGCAAACTGTAAAAGACATGATAGAAGAGGAAATTAATGGTAATATCACTGCGAAATTTAGAAGTGATCAGGCTGTTTCTATAATTAAACGTGGAGAAGTTGATTTCAATGTATGGAGCATGGATACTACAACCCCACCTCCCGTCACCAATTCTGTTACACCGACCCCAGATGATAATACTTCAACTCCAACGCCACCACAGGGAACATTGACTCCAACTCCGACTAGAACATCAAATCCTTCAGAATTCCCAAGTGTTACTCCGACACAACCTATAAGTGGAAATATTTGTGGTAAATCAGATATAAACGGTGATGGTGTTTTCACTATTGCTGACTTTGCAGAATTTGCTCGGGCTTACGGAATAGGAACAAATACATGTGCAGATAAGGATGTTGATTACGGTACATGCGGAGGAAGAGATGTAAACAAAGATGGTAAACTTAATATTGCTGACTTCGGTGGTGCGGGAATTGGTTTTGCATAGAGACATTATCCGAAGACGAGTTGTGCTCTATAAATATGAAGAAATTTAGAGATTGAGTAATTAATAAATGAAAAAGTAAAAAATGAGAAAAGAAATATTATCGTCAGGATTATTTATTACTGGGTTAGTTCTGTTAGTAGTTACTAGCATTCTTGTTTATAAAGAATGGGGTCCAACTGATAATAAAGCCGTAGTCTCAGTTAGTAATCCTACATTTCAAATACTCTCCATTCCGAAAGAAGAATGTACTATATTTGTTTCATTAACTGGCTCTGATTCAAATACGGGTGCATCGGAAGAACAATCTTTAAAGACTGTAGGAGTCGCCGCAAGTAAGGCAAAGCCAGGAGATGTGATTTGTATAAAAGGTGGGGATTATCGTCAAGTGACAAAAATTAGAGATCTCAATGGAACTGCCAACGCACCT
>CALMQQ010000159.1 GCA_937871845.1 uncultured bacterium | reverse complement strand
ATTGTTCCATCGGAAAGCGTATAAGAACCCATATGATATGTTCCACTATCATTATAGTTAACACCTTCTGCTTCACCAATGACAGGAGCAGAATCTTTAATAATTTCAAATCCATTTAAGGATACTGCTGGTCCGCGATGACTTGTAAAAGCTAAAACTTGCTGATTTTTTAAGACAACATTTGTATAAGCACCCCAACCACCATAACTACCATAAACTCCATACTTGCCTCCGATTATTGTGATATCTTGATTGGTCGAATTAGTACCGATTGATCCATAAATACCTGCAAATGAGTCAACAGATTCAATTACAATATTACTTAGCGCATTTCTTTGATTTCCAGTCATTCTGATTCCAATTGCATCTGGATTATTGCTCTCCATGACTAATTTCAAGTTTTGAATAGAGTTCCCAATTAACATAGCAGTGTTACCGTTGGTTTTATTTACGTCAGCTAGCTGATCATTGTAAGGTGGATCACATTGAGTTTTTCCTACGTCAGCTTTCTCCACGAAATCACAAGCCCACATATGAATCATCGCTTCCTTATCAGTTCCATTGTGTGTTCTATCGTTGTTGGCATTGTTGTCATTGATAGATCCTGATTTGAGTTTAATTGTAGGAAGCTCGCTTGCGGAGGTAGATCCCATCAAATGGAAAGAGCCACCAACTTCACCAGCTCTATCTTTTAAAGCAACAAGAGTATCTGAGATTAAATACGTGCCCGGGGGAAAATATGTTACAGCATCTTTACGATAAGCATCATCAATAGCATTTTGAATCGCGATAGTGGAATCCTTTACACCTGTTTTGTCTGCACCATAAGATGTTACATCAAACAATCCTATATTTTTGAGTTCTGCTGGTGTTACAGTTGCAGCACTTTGATCATCTGGAGCTAAATTTTGTTTTAAAACTACATAAACGACTATGAAAATTGTTATGAGTAATAAAACCGATAGGATCGTGAAAATTTTTTTCATTACAATTATTGGAATTTAATAAAATGTAACTATACGATAACGAATTTTAATTTATTGCACAACTAGTTTTTGGATAGTATCTCTGGGCAAAACCAACTCCAGCAGCTCCAAAGTCTGCAATATTAAGTTTGCCGTCCATAGTTACATCTCTTCCTCCACAAGGTCCGTAATCAACATCTTTGTCTGCACAGGAATTTGTTCCCCTTCCGTAAGCCCTGGCAAATTCAGCAAAGTCTGCAATAGTGAAAACACCATCACCGTTTACATCGGCTTTCCCGCATATATTGCCAGATGGAATTGAAGTAGTAGGGGATGGTATCTGTGATAAGCTTATTGAAATTGTAGGTGTTAAACTAGGAGTGATTGTTGGTTGTATTAAATCGATAGTTGGAGTTATAGACGGGGTTACCGTTGTAGTTGGTATTACACTATTATTAGGTGGTGTAACCGATGTTTGATCGTTATTAAATTCCGTAACACCTTTAGTTACCACTATTTCCTTGTACGAACTATTTACTTTTGTCTTAACAGCTTCAAAATCCTTTGAATCTAGAAATCCAAAAGTAAAAGAATTGTTTAATCCTGATAAATTACGTGTGTTTTTGGAACGTCCAAATCCAAAAACAGTCATAGTATCCATATCTACATATCCATCTACGTGTTGATCATCTTGATGATGTGCTAAAAACAATGATCTATTAATTAAGCCATCCGAGACGTAAATCCATTCTTCGCCTGATAGATCAGTCGTCCATTCTTGAGAAGCAAATATTGAAGTTCCATCAGATTTGGTAAGTTTGTCCTTATCTAATTCAAGCAACCCTCCAGGAGTACCTTCGTATAAAAACCAATAATTCTTTGTGGACGGTGCCTTTATTACCCTCATACTTGCATATTCAGGGTATACATCCCATATAACTTCCCATTCGGCTCCGACAAAACTTCTAAATGAAGTTCTTATGGGACCAGAATTTAATAGCTCAGTCTGGACAGTATCACGTCCTGGATGGAAATATCCTCCATCGTTTGGATGGACCATGTTAGGCACTCCACGAAAATCTCCATTTGCTCCGGTGCTTTTGTTCCAACTTATCCAGTCCTTGCTGTCTTTATCGATCATCGTTGCAAAGCCTCCTCCTGTTTTATGGTAATAGTATTCCCCATTTGGAGTTTCAATTCTTATACTCGCATACTCTTTATAAGTGACATTGTCAGTAGCTTTTACAATTGGCGTAATATTCGCAGATGGAATCGATTTGTTTTCAAAATCGAAATATAAATGAAAGTTTCTTTTTGTATTTTTTTGTGTTTCGTTTTGTAATATCCAAACTAATTCTCCTGTAGCGTTAGTTGACGAGTTGAAATTACTTGTCTTATCGAACTGAAAGGGGACTTCAGGGTTAACTACTTGGCCATTCGAATCGACTTCAACAACTCTAAAAGAATCTGTGTCGATATTACCAGATTTATTGATTGTGTTAAGTGCTGATGTAAGATTTAAATTGAACGACACAGGTTTATTTGTCCTGACATAATTACCCGAATCAACCTCAAATGCAACCCTATAACTCCAACCATTATTCCACCATTCTGTGGCAGCTTTATTATCAATTGGTGCTAGACTATCCTGGATATAATACGTTACAAATCCTATAACTGATATAAAAATCAGGAGCATGAATAACAGGATAGGTAATGCTTGCTTCATTTTTTATTAATTATATTTATAGTGCGCAGCTAGATTTAGGATAATAACGCTGTGCGAATCCAATTCCTTGTGCACCAAAATCTGCGATATTAAGTTTCCCATCTTTGTTTGAATCTCTTCCCCCACATGGGCCGTATTCAACATCTTTATCAACACAAGTATTTGTTCCTCTTCCGTATGCTCTAGCGAATTCGGCGAAATCTGCTATTGTGAAGACTCCATCTCCATTCACATCTGCTTTACCACAGATATTTCCTGTTCCAACTGTAGGTGTTGCACTGGGCTCAACGGTCCCTGAAACCTGAGGGGGAGTTGAAGTTGGTGTTGGATTGGTATCGAGCGGAGTAGGGGTAATACTAGCTTGTGGAATTGGTGTATTACTTGGTGAAGTCGAATCGGAACCATTTACAAATAACCAAACTTTTCTATTAAACCATCCGATTGAAAGTATATCTAAGTCTCCATCATCATCAATATCGACGAGTTGTGTGCCCACATGATGATCTATTACGCTCTTTGATTGACTATCTACAATGTGTTCTGTCCAATTTGTAGACTGATCGGAGTTTGCTTTGCTTTTGTTTTCTAAGATAATGGCGCGATTATTCGTCGTCCCTTTGTGCTCACCTAACACTACATCCACATCGCCATCACCATCAATATCACCTGCATCCATACTAAATCCTTGACCACTAATATTGTAAATTACTGTCCTAGTCCATGCTTGATTGGGATTGGTCGCTAAATTACCTGGATTTTTATAATAGATAATCTGAGTTCCATTTTCTAGGGATACGACTGCATCTAGAAGGTTTCCACCTCTAAAATTCTTCAAAACAACTCTATCTGGAATTCCGGCTGTTAACCCTGCGAGATTGTTATCCGCTATATGCTGAGTTAAGGTATTAATTGCTCCATTATTTCTAATCCATTTCGTACCTTGGAATATATCATCATCTCCATCCCCATCAATATCACCTACCGCAAGTCCTTCATTTTGGCTTTTAATACTTGTAGGACTGGTTACACTCCAGTTTGTTGATTCACCTGAAATTTTTACAAATTGCATATTATGGTCTGTAGGTTTATGCCAAGAAAGTGCTAAATATTTATCTGTACCAATTTGGATTTCTTTTACACCTTGAGGGAAATCACCTTCACTTGGAGTTTGAATGTTTGTAATCAATTTAAATGTGTTATTTTCGGACTTAGCCCATACAACATCTTTCGACACATGTCTGTTTGTTTCCGTACTAGCGCTTGTTGCGCGACTTCCAATTAAATCTAGTTTGTTATCTCCTCCGAAATTTCCAGTATAGAAAAAATTATCAAATCCTGATGCTATTTTAGTTTTTGTCCAACTTCCAGTTAATGTTTCAGGCTGTTTCCACCATGAATCTCCACTAACGATGTCTTTTTTAGAGTCTCCATCTACATCTACTGAACTCACGGTAAGTAAATTTCTATCAGCAACTTCGCCAACTAATTTCCTTTCCCACTTGTCTAAACCACCTCCACCACCAGTTGGTGTAGTAGGAGTAACACCGCCTCCACCTTCACCAGCTTGTAGCAATACAACAATATTCGGAGTCTCAAAATTATAAGGTTTTGCCAGAATATCCAAGTCTCCATCTCCATCTAAATCTGCCATTTTACCTTCATGAACATCAAGTCCACTTTTTGCTATAGTGGTGGTCATATTTCCATTTCCATCAC
>CALMQQ010000158.1 GCA_937871845.1 uncultured bacterium | reverse complement strand
ACAGGATAGAGCGAAAGAGCTGGTGAGGGATAAGTATCAGGAAGCAATTAATTCTCTATCAATAGCTCAAGAAAAAGGTTGTTGATTTATTTTGAGAAGGGAAAAGCAATTGCGAAGAAGATAAAGAAACGAGTTCAAAGAATTTTTCGATATTTTGAATAAAACGAATCTAGGAATGCATAAAATCTGAAATCCACATAGTTTTAATCATTTTCAATAGTGTTCCATCTATCTCAACATGTTCCTTTTTCGACAGTAGTTCAAATTTGTGTTCAAACTTTCCACCTAAAGGTAGAAAAGTCTCTTTAAAGGACTTCTGTGTACTTGTGCCTTCTGTCCCGAGAGTGATGATTTCAACATCGGGGTAAAGATTCTTAATTTCAAGCAGTGTTTTAATTTTTAAAAGAGTACCCAATTGAGAATAACCTCTTAACACTTTATTTGAATGGCTAGATATGACAGTGCCTTGTTTTGTACCTCTGTAATTAGATACTGAAAATAAGGCATATCCAACAATTTTATTGATTTTGCTATCCCATAAATATCTCATATGTCCTAAGTCAGTCTCTATCCATTTATCCATTAATTGTCTATCCAATTTAGGGTCGACCCCAGTTTGAATTTTCCATGTATCTAAAAATCGGTAAATTTCTTTGATAATCTCACTTTTTTTGTTTGTTGGGGATAAATATTGAATATTCTCATTTTTTCTTTCTGCTTTTATGTACTTTTTATACCTTTCGGGTATTAATTCATAGAACTTACTTTCGTCAATATTTCCCCCTTTAACATAGTACTCATTGAATGTGGTTAAAGGCGCCTCACATAATGAAAAGACTCTGATTATTACATCTGGATCGTATTTTGCTTTGATAAATTCTATAAGTATGGAATCAGGTTCTCCTAGAACACGAATTATTTTCAAGTCTGTTCTCTCGTCTATCTGGAAAATTGATAATATTTCGCCATTTTTCTTAACTAGTATTACTTTAAGTCGAGGATGTTCACTCATAAACGAAAGCATATGTAATTGATTAGTAAAATTACTATATGCAAGGGAATAGGGAAGTGTTGTTTCCGTATGACTCAAGTCTGTGACATCTAATTCTTTACCCATTTATCAATTTAGTTTATGGGTGTGATTATAACATCGAAACCTCTTGTTTAATATCTCGGTGCGCCATATGTCCGACAGGAGCCGTGTATTAATGGTATAATATATATAGTAATAATATAGATTTGCTAGAACCTTGGACAGAAGAACAACTACATGACGTATACGAAAACGGTGTAACCGCATTTGGACTTCTCATGCTTATTGATAATTTAGAAATTAATCAATCCCCCGGTTGGTTAAATCTTGGACAAAACAAGGAGGGAAAGGATTTCGAGTTTCAAAGACTAATTAGAAATACTGCACAAAAATTAGCATGTTTAGAGATACGTTACCCAAACTTAAACGACAGTGTAGACGATGATCTTTATAATCATATTATTGGAAACCCTACTCGTTCATTGATACAATGGATGCAATTTTATTTGTTAGGATTAGGACATGGAGAAGGGATTATATCAACGGATAAATTAGTAATAATTTGTTCAGAGACATGCGTGCTGGATTTTATTGAAAGAAATTTAGAGAACATACCACGCACGGAACTATCTCTAGAAGAAACAATCGGAGATATTTATGAGGGTCCGAAAACATGCTCAAGATATTTATATATTTCTCCTACTTGTGGCGAAGATTCTTTCTCCTCAATTAAAGAAATATACCTAGAATACAATCAAACTTTTTCAGAATTTACAGAATTCCTTTCCAAATATCCCTTTTTATTTGAAATGA
>CALMQQ010000157.1 GCA_937871845.1 uncultured bacterium | reverse complement strand
GAAAATAACATCCTCTATGTAGGAAAAGGTAAGGATAATCCTGCATTATTTAATAAAACTGTAAATTTCGAAGATCTTCATTTAATTAATACTGATGAATTTAATATTGAAAACCTTAGTGCTTCTGTAAGGTACAGACACCAACCTGCGAAGGGAAAAATTGATCTAACAAAAAAAGAGTTTATCTTTAATGAATCACAAAGAGCCATAACACCAGGTCAGAGTATCGTGTTTTATGATGACGATAGATGCTTGGGTGGAGCAATAATTAGTTAGCAAGTCTGAAACTAGACATAGAGTCTACTAGTAATTGCTCGTTTTCAGGATTAGCGGAAGAATAAAACAAACTATAAACTAATTTTAATTCGGGGTTATAAAAAACATTATACATTTGTCTAAGCTCTGCAATTTGTCCTTCTGCTGTGCATCCGTTTAGTTCACCTTGTTGGAATAGTTGAAAATCAAAATTGTCAGCATCTTCGCTTCCTGATAGACCTTCTCTAAAACCTTCTTCGAATGAATCACAAAAGCGCTCATCGATTTCACTAATATTTGCAAACTCACTATCTTCGAATGCTTCGAAATAAATAATACCCTCACTACCAATTTTAAATTCTACTTTTGTACCAAACTCATTGATGTTCCAGTCTTTTTTAACAATCATTTTGAAATTGTATTCTTCGTTAAAATAGTCAATTTCATCCTCTCCAGGAGTATAAACACTTGCATTTACATCTTCTGTTTGGTCAACATTGTCTCTATAAACAAAAAAGTAATATATACCAAAAACAAGAGCAGTTAATAATAAAACCACTGCAACTACAATAACAACTGGCTTCTTATCAATACTTTTTACTGCAGGTTTTGAAGCTTGTGCAACAATCTCGGATGCATCTACTAGTGGTTTTTGAGTAACATTACTGGTCGTTGCCATTTTATTAATGTAAAAATTATTTATTATCTAATCTTTCAATTACTGTACGATAACCATCATAACCATATTTCAAGTATTCACTTATTTTTGCGATTGTAGCAGAACTTGCTCCAGTTTCCCTCTCAATTTGTTTGTAGGGGGAGCCTTTGTCTAATAATTTAGCCACTTTTAAGCGCATAGTTAATGTCTGTTGTTCGGATTTCGTAAGAATATCAGACAGAAACGCTTCTATTTCATCATCGTTCTTAAGTTTTGAAATGGCCTCAACTAATGTTGAGATATCAATTTCTTTATCCATAAAGTGTGGAATAATTTCTTTCTATATATAATAAGATAACACGAAAAGTACATCAATTCCAACACTACTGCTGAATAAAACTTAACTTGATTTGTCTTTCTCAATGAGGACCAAATTTGCAGTGATTACGGCAAGTGGGATATACACGATATTAATTAATGGAATATACATAATCAATCCACTCACAAGAAAGAACCCCCAGCTATCTTTAACTATGTGTTTAACGTACTTGAACTTTCCTGAAACATCTACTCCCTTATATGATAAACCAGGATCGAAGTAATCAACCAATGATAAATATGTATTACCTATAAAATTGACCAACCCTGCAAGGATGACTCCGATGACAGGAATCACACTTATAATCAAACCAAATATGAATAATAGCAATACAAGTACTAATTTTAAGACTTCGAATTTTATCGCCCTGAGGATCTCTCTAATAACCAAAGTAACTACATCAGTTTTGTTCTCAGATTCGATTCCTGCCATACTTAACATCCTATCTGTTAGAAGTCCATTAAAAGGTGATGCAATTATATTTGCTAGCAAAAAGAATAAATAGATAGTAGTCAAAAAGGTAATTACCAATACTAGAAAGGATATAATTCCAGTTAGAAATCCAGGGATAATACTTAGGAAGCCCAAACCGAGTACAAATCCTTGAATTAGATTAAATAAGAATATCCAAAGTGCGATAGAAAGTACGAGGTTAATAAAAAAAGGGATGATCAGATATTTCCAACTCCAGGGATTCGCTTTTATGTATTTGAAGGTTTTTCTAATATAAAAGAGTGAATTAAGAGTATTGGAGATCTTACTCATATTATCTTGTTGTTGGTGTAATTGATAATGTAAGTCCAACCAAAATCACAAAATCTTCCTCTTCACTGCTTCGGGTCAAACCAATGTCTGTGTAATCTACAACCTCAGAACCTGGGATTTCTTTTCGAAGTAGTTCTAGTGTTTCTGGCATTTTACCATCTGTGAAATCAACTATCTTAACTCCTACAAAATCTGCTTTGTTGAATTCATTTTTGTAGCTAAAAAATGTTGTAAAAGGTATTTCTTCTTCTGCAAGTTTGACAGGATGATTTGTAGGAAGATATGTTTTACCTCTATTTATAACTAATATTCCTGGGTTTTCTCTATACAATTCAGCATTATCCCAAATATTGTCTAATTCCTCATGAATTTTTGAATATGTCGGGTCTTTTGATTTGATGTAGTAAGCACCACTTGAAGAATCGGTAACTATAAATTTGTTGATTCCTCCAAAGTTAGGATCTAACACAACCTTTAACGGATCTTTTGAAGCTTTGTCAAGATGACTCAATCCAGCTAACACGTCTTCAAAACCTATATTGGTATCAATATTATCCATAAAGTTCTGAATCAATTTCCAATAAGTCGATGCACGAACTGTAATTGACATGTCTTGCGCTAGAGCGCGATCCTTTAATGCTTCTATAACTTCTTGTTGTCTTCTAGCCCTTGAGAAATCACTTGCTAAACTACTAGGTCCTCTGGAGACATAACGAAACCTTGCGTATACTAATGCTTTTTCACCCATCACTGTTTGACATCCTTCGCTAAATTGATAATAGAGCCACTGTGACTCCCCTGCTTTTGGATAATCATTTGGATATTGTGCAGTAAAAGAATCCTCAGGACAGACTTCTATACCACCGAATTCATCAATTATTTGGGTGAATGATTCAAATTGAACTGTGGTAAAATAATGTATTTCCTGACCCGTAATGTTACTCACCTCATCTTTAAGATATTTGTATGGATCGGATTTGTCCTTGTCTTTAGTAAAAGCGTAAATAGCATTGATTCTTGTGACATACTTAGCTGAGTAGAAATCACGCGGTATCGATAGTAACATTGTCTCTCCAGATTGATGATCGTATGATATCAAAGCGATGGTATCAGTGTTTAGTAATCCTTTATCGTTTTTCCTCGTATCCATTCCAACAACAAGCATATTTGTAACACCGTTAGTTTGTTTTAGCTGTGGTCTAAAATTTTCTGTCCAACATTTTGGATCAAGGACATTAGTACAAAGAGATTGAGCGGGCTGAATCAATGGAATATTCATTCCAGGTACTCGATTGCCGAAATTGAAAAAAAGAAACCCGCATACTCCAAGTAAAAAGAAAATAGCAACAAATGTTAAAGCCTTGAACCTTCTCTTAGATTTAGGTTTAGACTTTTTTGTTTTCACCTTTGTCTTTTTTGTTGATTTTATTTCTGGATTTGCCCATCCCTTCTTGGTTGAGTAACTCCCTATTTCAACTCTTTTCATTCTGCTTTGATATCAAGAATTAAATTTACTAATCTGTCAGCATGTTTATTTTCGGATCTCGGAACATGTAAAAACCTACAATCAGTAAAATCAGATATATATTTAAAAATTTTATCATGAAATGATTGTATGTTTGAGTCTTTAACTTTATATTCCCCATTCAATTGTTTAACAACTAATTCACTATCTAAGTAACATTCTAGATGTGTAATATTGTTTTTTTGGGCTAACTTCAAACCAACAAGAAGTGCAGAATATTCGGCATAGTTATTTGTAGCATGTGGAGAATACCCTCCGTTGAAAGACAATAGTAAATTGTTTTCATCAAAGAGTAATGCACCAAAACCAGCAGGGCCTGGATTTCCTCTTGCTCCTCCGTCAGTATATAAGATTCCTTTTTTCATGATTTAGGTAATTTATTCAAAAAGCCATACAATTATATCAGTCAAACTGATGTATTTATATTAACAAAAATAAATTCGTGCTTGTAGTAAAAATACTGAAGAAATCATAGTACTTGTTACGGCACTAGTAAAATGATAACTTGAAATGTCTATTAAATAATATTCCATGAATGAAATGTTTTTCCAATTGTCTGTAATTGTTGTAATCGCAGCAATAATAGCAATACTATTTAGATTAATTAAACAACCTACTATCCTTGCTTATATATTTACTGGCGTTTTAATTACTGCACTCGGCTTATTTCCTGAGTCAAATCAAGAAGCACTCCACTCTCTCTCAAAAATTGGAATAACAATGTTGTTATTTATGCTGGGTTTAGAAATCCAGATCTCCGAGCTACGCTCTGTTGGCAAAACAGCACTGATAACTGGCATTGGCCAAATTGTATTTACATCTGCAATCGGCTTTGGGTTATGTATTTTACTTGGTTTTAGCAATTCATCTGCGCTCTACGCTTCAATCGCACTTACCTTTTCAAGCACTATTGTAGTAGTTAAACTTTTATCAGATAAA
>CALMQQ010000156.1 GCA_937871845.1 uncultured bacterium | reverse complement strand
TCCTTCGGGCCATCCTTGTAACGTATGTTCACTTAGAATCTCCATAACTCGTCCGTTTGGCGAAAGATTCTCGGAGCCTTTCGGAACTGGCCAATTGTACCTTCGAGTTGTGACTTCGAAAAGTGAGCCCAATTTATTTGATTCTGTTTCATCAGGTGACATCACTCTGAAATTGTCAGGATTTTTTACGATAACATCTCTCAAGTAGTCCGAAAGTACCATCATATTGCTAACCCGTGTAGAGGAAAGAAGTGAATCTTCCTGAACCTTTAAGGATCCAAGATTCGGGAGAATTAACTTTTTACTAACTTCTCCTCCGTTTGAATTCTTATTCATACCAATTTTATATTTGTTATCAGGAATTAAATCCATAATCTCGGGGATAGGTCGATAATTTTCATCTAATAATTCTGAAACATTGTAGCTTTCCAACCATTCTGACAATTCCAAAAATTCACTATTATCTTCATGAATGTGCTCTAATGGAACACCATGTGATCTAAATGAATCTTCGTTCATCTTTCCTTTCACGATTTCGGGTCCCGTCCAGCCTTTTTTGCTAACTAACACGACTACTGGCCATCTCGGTTTTGATTGATTCGGGTTACTCTGGATATTTTTAATTTGTTGATATGCCTCTTCCATAGCATTTAACATATCTTCGTACAGATAATCTCCTGAGACAATTAGTGGTAAGTAACCTTGGCCTTTGAAATAGTCATAAAGTTCCTCGTTGGACATGGTTCCAAAAATTGTGGGACCAGAAATTTTGTACTTGTTGACGTGGACGATTGGTAAAACAGCACCGTCTTCAGCGGGATTTAAGAACTTTGCACTTTGCCAGGCTGCGCTAAGTGGACCTGATTCAGCTTCGCCATCACCCACTATACATGCGACCATCAAATTTGGGTTATCAAAACATGCTCCAAAAGCACTTGAAAGTGAATATCCAAGTTCACCACCTTCTAGGATGACACCTGGTGTTTCGGGATTTGCATGACTTGGAAAACCTCCTGGCCAACTGAAGTTCTTAATTAGGCTAGAAAAACCTTCTTTCGAGTAGTTATATTTGGGATAAAATTTCCCAAGAGTACCCTCTACATAAAGATTCGCTAGAAGAGCAGGGTAGCCATGTCCTGGTCCTGCAATTAACATAAATTCTTGTTTGTGTCTTTTCGCAAGAATATTAAGATTTGCATATATAAAGTTGATTCCGGGAACTGTACCCCAATGACCCAATACTCTTTCTTTTATGTCAGATTTTTCTAGTGGACGGTCAAATAGGAAGTTGTCTTTGAGATAAAGTTGAGCTGCTCCAATGTAGTTTACAAGTCGCATATATTTGGAGATTGCAACCAAAAGGGATTCAGTGATGATTTGATCGTTGTTCAATTTGGGCAGTGAATGATTTAAAATGTTACTATAGTTTAGAGTAAAAAACGCTATGTTTCAAATCAATATAGCTCTTCTTTAGTTTTGATACTTAAATATAATGCAAGATAATCCAAATGATAAAAAAATAATCGTTGTGGGCAAGAAAAGCCCAATTAAAAAATATTTAGCAATTTTATTTTTATTATTATTGATAGTCATAGCTTTGGTTTACTATGCATTATCTTTGATGGAGGATGACAATCAAGCGGTTGTCCGACCGACTGTTATTCCAACATCCACGATTATGCTTGAAGTCTCACCAACAATTAGCGAAGGAAATAATACTCCTAGCCCAACTAGTTCAGTAATAAGTTCGCAGAAATATATTTTTCCTGATTGCGAGATTGAGCTCCTAGCAGGTTCTCAATGGATTTCATCGACAAAGGGGTATTTGGGTACATGTGGAATTCTAAGTACTGAAGAAATGGAAGGATTTTGGAATTTGACGGATTATACCGGCACACTAATTGCCATCTTACCTTTTCTCAACGATTCTCCTTTTGCCCCAGAAAAACCTACAACCTATGAAGATTATCTAGAAAGAATTGATAAAGAAGTGAATCGATATTCACCTATTCGAGACTTTCTCTATAGTCGGGAAGATTATCAAGTTGATTATAGACCAGCAGTAATTACTGAAATTTATAAGGCTAAACTAGGAATGACCAAACAAGTTTTTTATACCGGATTCAGAGGAGAATACATTATCCTATGGGGTGGTCAGACTGCAGATTCAATGGAAGAGGATGTCATGAATGTGATTGAGTCAATAAAATTCAGACAAGCTCTCCCTGGTGAGGAAGAGGAATAATTAACTGCACGGGTTTTTCTTTACAGTTGTTACAGATGAGAATATAATACAAAATCTGTTAGAAACATAGATGAAACAAACAAAATCCCAAGGTAAATTCTTTGTTGAGAATTACATTGTTGAAAGAATAATAGTTGATAGTGATTTTGATGGTGTTATTTGTGGTGCATTATTGAGAAAAGTCTTTCCAAAGGTAGAAATTATCCAGAGTAAAGCCTCCGAAATTCAAGAGGGGAAAATTGACCATTTAATAACTGATAAGACATTGATGGCAGATTTGAGATATTCTCCTTTGTGTGGTTATTTCTTTGATCATCATGAGAGTAATCGCCCGACATCTTCTTTTATAGGTGAGTGGATGCCAGAAGATAGTGCTGCACAAGTTGTGTATTCGTATTTTCGAGACGTCGCTGATTTTTCAGACTTTGAGCCACTAATTGACGATATTAATAAATTTGATTCTGGAAATATCTCTCTCGAGGATTTTCTAAATCCAAACGATACTTACAAATTAGCATTAGTAATCAGTCGCGATCAAAAGTATTTTAATTTATTACTCATCGAATTATTATCTCGAATGAGTTTGGGAAAAGTCTGTGAGCATCCTTTCATAAAAGAAAGAATTGATAGATATTTGGCACTGAGAGGGAAAATGTCTGAATTCGTTAGGCAAAACAGTGAAAAAGTAAAAGATACCGTTTTCGTGAGTTTGAATAATTATAAATTAGAGGAAAAGATGACTAGCTACGTTTACACTGCTGAGTTTACAGATTCAAAGGTAATTGTCGTCGAGAAACCTCACGAACGTGAAGGTTGGAGTAAAATTCGATTATATAGAAATAATTTTTACCCTGGAAAAAACGATATAAATCTATTAGAAATTGCCAAGAAAATGAGTCCCAATACTGCGGGTGGTCACAAAGGGGCGTGTGGATTTAACATTGAAGGTGAACTAGATAAGGTTAGGTTGGTAGGTTATATCCAAGATGCGCTGAAAAGCTGAGAAAAACTTGTATATCTGTTATAATCTTGAGTTAGCATAATAATAATGATAGACAATACAAACCCAGAAGAACTCAAATCTGAAGTTCAAGCAAAAATCGTTGAATTAATCACAAAAAAATTAGAAACAGGACAGATGTCGCCTGATAGAGCAAAAGAAATCGCTAAAATGATTTTGGATAAGCTCTCCGGTAGTTATACTTTTGAAGAATTGATTCAAATACTTCCCAAACTAGACGATCATTTCGAAGAACTCGGACAAGTAATCGTTCCTGTAATGGTCGATTATGAAAAAAAGTTTAGAGAAGAAATCAATTCAAAAATTGACAATCATCTTCAACAAAAGAATTTTGACGAAGTGCTTAGACTTGCAAAAGACGCCATCGCCAAAGAATCGCAACTTACTTAAACATTCTCACTATGGAAATAATACGAACTATATTCTACGAGCCTACATTTAATCTATTGATGTTTTTCTATGACATCGTAGGAAACTTGGGTGTTGCTATACTCCTTTTGGCTGTCGTTTCTAGATTGATAACATTGCCACTGACACGTAGACAAATGAAAAATGCTGAGAAGAATAAGGTCTTCCAGAAAGAAGTTGAAGCAATCAAAAAGAAATACAAGAAAAACCAAGAAAAACAAGCACAGGAATTAGCAAAAGTACAAGCAAAATATCTACCAGGTCAACTGGGTGGCTGTTTGAATATGATTTTGGCACTGATTCTTTTAATTCAAGTTAGAAACGTCATTATCAATCTTGTCGATCAAGGAGTACACGCATTTAATACTGTTGCTTATAGCGAAAGCCAGAAACTTCCAGAAGATTCAATAAAATATGACACTGCAGAACTTGAATCTGGTGTGTACACACTTGACTACAAAGTTGTTTCGAATGGTTACGAGTTAAACAAGACGTATCACTTCGCACTAGTTGATGATGAAAATAGAGATGAATTAACAAAACAATTAGACGAGAAAAGAGGAGAAATCAGTGAAGAAGAAAAAGCTGAGAACGATTCAGAGGAGAGAACCTCAAGTATCTCGCTCTACGTTGAAGAATTTTCTGAATTCAAAAACGACAATCCTATAATATTAGAAGACTTAGATAAAATTAGTGCCTACATACGTCCACCGTCTAATACCAAAATCAATTATGACAAGAGTGAAGTTGCTCTAAATGGTCGGAAAATTGAAGTCGATTCGCTAGAAATATCAAAAGGCGAGCCACTTAATTTCTCATTTCTAGGAGCGGATTTGTCTAAAGTTGCTACCGATTTCGGTTTCTCTGATATTTCTACGGTTACACCATATGTATTAATTGCAATTTCTGTTGGTATCACTCAAATCTTTGCATCAAAAGTACAAATGGGTATGAACCCAATGATGGCTGAAGCGAAGAAAGAAAAAACAGAGAAAAAAGATTCTAAATCAAGAAGATGATATGGATTTTGGAGAAATTCTAGCCCAATCCTCTAAGCAGATGACTTATATTTTCCCATTGATTACTATTGTGTGGTCTTTGGGATTTTTTGGAGCGTTTTTCCCCACGGGAGTAAGCCTTTTCTGGACTGGACAGAATAGCTTTGTTATAATCCAAGAGTTAATAACTAATAAAGAAAAGACAAAACAAAGTTTTCTAGAATATAAAACTAAATTTCTAGATAAAATTAATAAAACAAAAGACAACACATCAAATGGCAAAAAAAGAAAATGACCTTAAAAAAATAACAGAATCGCTAATTCAAGATTTCCTTACTCAATTAGGTCTTGATGCCGAGATAACTATTGGAGATCCTGTTAACACTACAGAGAGTGGGGATTTCAGTTACCTAAATGTGACTTTGACAGGAGAAAACCTTGGAGAATTGATTGGATTTAGAGGTAATATGTTAGATTCCATTCAAACAATTCTTGGATTGATTCTCACAAAAACTCTTTCAAAAGAAGATGTTACTGAGAAATATAGAATAATATTAGATATTAATGACTACCGTAAACAAAGAGCTGATTACCTTGTATCGTATGCTTTGAGAGCTGTTGATGAAGTATTGAATTCAGGACAACCTATGGAATTGTCACCAATGAAACCATCCGAACGAAGAATCGTGCATATGGCACTCAAAGAAACAAAAGGGATATTCACTTCTAGTGCTGGAGAGGGTGAAAACAGAAGGGTAGTAATATCCCCAAAATCTAAATAATCTATTAAATAAATACTATGTTACTCAAAGCTACAAAGCGCGAAATTACAGGCAAAAAAGTTAGTCAACTCAGACGAGCAAAAAAATTACCTGCAGTTCTTTATGGACCAAATAGAGAATCTACAAATATTACTATTGACCCGCTTGAATTCAAAAAGCTTTTCAAGGATGTTGGATACTCAAAGTTGTTCGATCTAGATTTAGAAGGAGATAAAGTGAAAGTTTTGGTTAAAGATTTGCAAGCAAACACTTTGACAGACGAGTTTACACACATCGATTTGTATCAGGTGAATATGAAAAAAGAGATTACAGCAGAAATCCCACTTACATTTGTTGGAGAATCATTCGCAGTTAAAAATAATATCGGACTTTTGGTACATCCATTACAGTCTGTGTCAGTAACTTGTTTACCTAGCGACTTACCAG
>CALMQQ010000155.1 GCA_937871845.1 uncultured bacterium | reverse complement strand
CGGATGATTCAGTGCCTGCGGGCAATCGCGCTGGAGCTGATTACTTTCTTGGCCCAGTTGGAAGACTTCCAGAAGAAGCTGTGGCTGAAAAAGAAGTTTGTCGTTTCCAGCCACTACTGCATCACGCTGGATCGGGTACCGGAAGCACTGTGGCCGGAAGTGGTAGCGAACGATCGGCAATGGGCGCAGTGGACTAAGTTGGGCATGTGGGATGGCGACGCACCGGGGAGCATGGAGGATTTGAAGGCGGCGCCATATCGAATGGTGGATACCAGCTTGTTTAGTCCGGATTTCAAGCGCTCAATTCAATCGGCAATCGAAGACATCGACGGAAGCATCGATGGCCTGATCCTACAAGGTGACAATTTTCAGGCCCTGAATCTTCTCTCCGGACAATACAGAGGAAGCATTCAGAGCATTTACATCGACCCGCCATACAATACTGACGCGGGCCCGATTATTTACAAGAACGAATACCGCAGTTCATCGTGGGCAAGTCTACTCTTCTCCCGAGTTTCGGCATCCAGAAGATTGTTGGCACCGGATGGTGTACTGTGCGCCACGATTGACGACTATCAAGTTAATGAGCTGGCACACGTGCTAACTCAAATCTTCGGAAGCGAGAATCGGCTCGGGACATCAGTTATTCGAAACAACCCATCGGGTCGGTCCACCGTCAGTGGATTGTCGATCTGCCACGAGTATGCTTTCTACTATAGGACTGGTGAATCTGGCGGCCTACACCGCCTTCCCCGATCTGAGAAGCAGCTGGATAGGTTTACAGAAGAGAATGGAGTGCACGTTGACTGGAGGAACTTTCGCAAGGATGGCGGCGCAGTAACACACCGGGCCGCACGACCAAAGCAGTTTTACCCAATCTATGTGAATGTGGCCACCAAGAGTCTTCGGATTCCTGATCTTGAATGGAACAAGGATTCGAAGTCATGGATCGCGCTAGATGAGCCCAATGCGGCCGAGGTGGTCGTTCTACCAGTTGACGACAAGGGTCGCGATCGAGTCTGGAGTTTGAAT
>CALMQQ010000154.1 GCA_937871845.1 uncultured bacterium | reverse complement strand
AATACCCAAAGCGCAATACCCAGACCACCAAGAGACATAAACATGATCGACATACCTTCTGTGGCCTTGTAGCCTTTCTTGCGAAATATTTGGAATGCCACTATCAAAGTAGCTATGAAAATCAAGAACCAGCCATCATATCGAATCAAAGTGGAAAGCATTATAAAAAGAGAGCACTTTAAGAGATCAACAATATTTTCCTTCTGAGCCCACAATAACAAGTAATACGAACCAGCAGTCATGGTAGCAATCAAAAGTAGCTCGGTCATCGCGGTTGATTGTAGATACAATACATTTAAATTCAGGGCAAACATAGCGACACCAAAGAATCGTGCAAATAGTGACACTCCGAGCTTTTTCAAATAAAGATAAACTAACATACCTGTGATAACAAAAGAACCCATTGATTGAATTGCTCCAGCGAGTCCCGAATGCCAGAAAAAGTCATTCCATATGGTCGGAACCATGAGCAAATGAGGTAGTGGTAACCAAACAGATCCAATCTGTGCAAGTCCTGGTTTTAGACCTTCTACAACACGTCTTCCGATATTTAGATGTGAGCGAGCGTCGTTGTATGCGAGCCCTAATCCATTTTGATAGAACCCATACCATGTGGCAGTTGCTACTAAAATAAGGGTTAATACGATTAACGTTAGTGCATGCTTCTCTAGGAAATGAGTTAAATTGTTAATTTTTGCTTTTTCAATCTTTATTTTCATCTTTAGTTTTTCTTTTTGTTAAATAGACTCCGATTAATGTCATTATTGATACTGTGGATATCGCTGACACAAGAGTGATATAAAAATCTTTTGCTGGAACACTATCTTCCAGAAATTCCTGGTAAAAATATGACTTAGAACCATTATTGTTTAGGAAATCCCAGCTTCTTTTGTAGTTGAATTTTTCTTCTTTACCAGTCAAAGCTTCGAGCGGAATAGCTTGTACTTTCGGAGGTATTGCGCTTGTAGTGATAGCTCCTAGTGTGTTTATTGCAGTTGAATAGACAAAAAGTACGGCAAAAACAAGCAAGACCAGAATATTTCTGGAATATCTGGTTAATGCCATTGCAATGAAAATCGACATAATGGCATAACTTGGTATCAAATACCTTGATCCAAATGCCCATCCTCCCCAAGGGTCACCCCACATTGAGTAGAGTATCAGATTCACTCCGACGATACTTAATAGTAATGGGAGATGTTTATTTTTTGATCTATAAAGTACGAAAATTCCAATAATTCCGGTCAGGATTACAGGTGTGAAATATATCACACCTCTGTCTTCACTGAAAAGGTGGATATAAAGACCGTTGACCATGTCTCGAGCCTCGAAAAACCCGACAGAAGAACGTTCTCCCTCTTCAAACTCTCCGGCTTGTGCAAGTTCTTCAGGGGTCAGTATACCTTCAGAAGTAACTGGTTTACCTTCTTCGTTTATCGCATCTACACTATTTGTTGTACCTCCTAACTGTAAAGGATTTCCATAAGATACATAATTAAAATACATGAATCCTAAAGCTGGTATAAGTACTCCAATTATTGCAATAATATATTTCGGATAAATTCTTATACTCATCTCTTCCTTCTTCTCTTCAATATCTAGAGATTGCAATAATGCAACTATACCTATTGGCATCATCATCAATAGATTTGGATTATCTACAGCTATCCCTAATCCGCAAAGGAACCAAATTCCAACTATAGCTAACCATTTCCTTTCAAATCTGACTAGTAAGTATGTAGCTAAAAGTATCAGGAATGTAGATATATGATGTTGGTAAAGGCTTACACCATACGCAAAGGCGGGAGTTGCGAATATGAAAGTCATCCCTGCAATTACTGAAGCTGGGTTACTTGCCCCCAATAATTTACTTATCTGACGAATCAATATAAAGTTTAGAATTGCATAGACAGCAATTGCAGAATATGTTCCCACTTGAGACATCCCTAGGTAATGTCCGACAATGTATCCCGGAATAACCAAGAAGGAAACGCCAGGAGCAAACAACGAGACAAATTTGCCATCTGTAAAACCAAGGTCGGGAGTAGTAAATCTTGCGACAGGTATAGAGAAATCAAATGATTTATCTTCAATGATTGAATATGTTAAAGCATAACGTCCTCTTTCTGGGGATAATTCAAATGGTCCTTGTTCTTTCCAAACTGGGCTGTTTAGTTCTTCAGCTGTAGGAATTCCTGCAGTTCCTCTAATAGAGGCAAATAGTACCAATGTTATGAATATTAATACTACTATTTGTAATGTTGTTGAAAACATACTTTTAAATTTTTTTAATTTTATGACTTTTTCCATTTCTTTAAAGTGCTTTTTTATATAATTAACCTTTTAAATTTGTAGTAAATAAAAATTCATAATCCCTACTATTTTTCTCTGGGAGAAGTATTTGTTTTGCTCTTCTTGCGAAAATTATTAATTTCCACCAAATCATCACCAAAGAATTCCTCGAATAATGAAGATCATATTTCAGTTTATAATCTTTAGTAAATTCTTGTTTAAATGCGCTAAGACCTTCTCCACAGTCCAGTAGATTATATCCCGAATGTGCAATTTCTTTAAGAGATCTCATTAATACTAATTTCCCTGGAGACAATTTTCTATACTCAAATAGATATGAAGTTTGGTAACCAAAATATACTTTTCCACCCTTCAGGTTGAATGTGTAAGCTATGGGTTTATCATTGTAATAAAGTATTGATATTTCAATATATTTCCTACAGTAGTTAATCAAATTGGCGAAGAATCTTTTTTCTTCCTCTTTGGTGAATATATCTCTTGAATTCTTTTGCTTCCCACTATTTGTATCAATATCAATCATTACTTTTAGCAATTCATTTAGATTATCATCTTCTGAAAATGTCTTGAGTACAATCATGTCTCCTGCTTTCTTTAGTATGCTTTCTAGTTTCTTTCTTGATGACTTTGAAAACGAAGATAATGGGTCACCCTTGAGATTAATAATCGGATTTACACCAATAACAGAGAAGAATATTTGAGGAAAAATGTTTTTTAGGTCTTGGACATTTGTGGAGCTTACCCGGGTTAGGTATAAGTTGTTGTTCTTGGAAATCTCTACTATTAGTTCTTTTAGCAGTTGTGCATTATATTCCTTTAATAAAATTGCTTCATCTGAAATATAACTTCCTAGATGAGTTGTTAACACTTTGATTCCAAATCGCTTTTCCTCCACGAGGGGTAAGATTGCCACAAGTTCATCGTTTTGGTAACAGAGATAAATAACACATTTATGCAATTGTTTAGTTTTTGAAGTAGCCTTGAACCATGGATATGAGTTAAATATTGTCGCATTTACTGCGTTAATCCATAGTGATTCCCACTCTTTAATCAGGTTTTGATCAATCTCGTAAAAAGTTTTTATTTGATATTTCGGAGACATTATTACAGGAAATTAATTAATCGATTTTTAAAAAACAAGTATGCTCTGTACAAGGAATCATTGTTTAGAATCAAATCTTTACTATAGTCAAGTAAATACCAAAAACTCAGAACCAATTTGTTTGCGGCATAGAACTTATATTGTTTTTCAAAATATTCTGTAAAATCTTGTTTTAATATATTTGTTCCCCTCGCCCAGTCATAAATCTCTATTCCTTCTTTTCTCATGCTTTCCCAGATGTAAACAAGAATGATACGTCCAGGCTCAAAGTATTTAAATTCCTCGTCAAAAGCTGTTTGATATCCAATCTCCTTGTCCTTCGATAAAATTCCAAGTTCATAAGCGATGGGTTTTTCTTGTACGAAAAGCACATCTAAAGTTAAATATTGTGGGAATTTTTCAGCTAGATTTTTAAATAGTTCATATTGTTCCCCATCTGATGTCACTTCTTTCCCGGAAAGCTTTTTCCTGCTTTTCGTATCGATTTGTTCAACGTATTTGAGGTTACGTTTAACGTCAGTACCATTAAATCTAATATACTTAGTATTTGAGAAGTTTCTATTATATTTGTTTAGCATCTTTCTTTTCTTCTTTTTATGCATATATCGATAGGGATCATCACCTAATCTTAGTATTGATGTTTCTTCGACTAGAGGGGATTTGGTGAAACCACTAGAAGTAAACCAAGGATAGAATAGTTCGGAAACTTCTTCTATTGAAACAGTGAATGTCTTTAGAATCTTTAACAGTTCACGGATTACATTTTCATCTAAATCAAGAACCAATAAACAGAATTTGTCTGCGAATCTACCTCCTGGATTGCCATATGTTTTTACGCCATATTTTTTTTGCTCAAACAAGGGGTAAATTGCTAATAATTCATTATCGTTGTAAACACAAGCAATTCGTATATTTCTCGGCTTGAATATTTCTTTACAAACAGCAAACCAGGCATATGAATTGAAAAAGTGTGCATGAGAAGACTTTTCCCAAAGTTCGTTCCATTCTTTGATTAGTTTTTCATCTGTAGTTTTATAAATTCTTACATTCACTTTTTGTTTCTTATAAAATAAACCTCGTTGTGCTCTTTAACTTCTCCGTTTGGGAATAATCCCTCAAATTGTGTTTTATACATTTTTATTAATTGTATTTTTTCCAGCTGATTTGGAATTAACTCGATTTTCTTAAATCCGTCTATGTCAGAACCATAATCGTTTAATCGTATGTTATATGGAAAATCAGAATAC
>CALMQQ010000153.1 GCA_937871845.1 uncultured bacterium | reverse complement strand
GCAAATCAATAATCCTCGAAATTGAGCGAAGCGAAATTATCGAGGATCTTTTCAATTAACACTACATTTAATTGCACAGGATCTTCCCTTGTTTTGTTTATCTAAATACGGTCCAATTGAGTTCTCCCCTCCTTCAGATAAAAATCTGAAGGCAGGGACTAACCAGCTGTAAGGTTCATTCTTCACCAACAGCTGGTTTAGGAATCTCTGTTCCAGCTTACTAACTTTTCTTAACGAGCTTGCGAGTTTAGAAAAGTTGTAATCCCGTAAACGACTGAAAGGAGTTGTACGGGATCTAATACAAGGCATATTCTTAGCGAAGCATGAGCTTAGCAAATCAATAATCCTCGAAATTGAGCGAAGCGAAATTATCGAGGATCTTTTCAAGACACACATGAATTTAGAAACTCTGTAATCCAGTAAACGACTAAAAGGAGTTGTACGGGATCTCCCCTACCAATTGTTTGTCAAATTCATCGACTTGAGTTCCCCCGCTTCAATGCTTTTCAGAATAAAGTGTATAGTGATAAAGTAATAAATAAATATTTAAAATTATATTAAATGAACACAGCCGATAATAAATCAGAAACAATAGACATCTTAGATAATCAAGGAAGGGTTACATCTCAATCAAAAACTCGAGACTTAATCCATAAAGATGGAAATTGGCATCAGTCTATACATCTATACATTTTAGATAAAAATAATCGTGTATTATTTCAAAGACGCTCGAAAGATAAGATGCTGTTTGCAAGTATGTACGCATGCCCAGTTGGTGGCCACATTAAATCTGGGGCAGCACCACTTTCCACTTTAGTAAAAGAATCACGAGAAGAAATAAATTTACAAATTAAAACCGATGATTTAACCTATCTAGGTATTGATAGAGTTGGATATCATAATCCTAAAGTCGATTTATCTGAGAACGAATTTGTTCATATATATATTCTAAATCTTGACGAAGAAATAAACTTAAATGTGGAAAATGCTGAAGTTGAAGGTCTATTTTGGTTTGACTTCGATGACTTTAAAACTAAAGTCCGTTCGAAGAACGAAGAGTTTATGCCCTGTTGGATTATCTACGAAAAGATTATTGATTATGTTGAGAAATTGAAAAAGTTTATTTGAGGTCTCAATATTACTGTTTTAAAATAAGTTTCAGTCAGCCACCGATGAATGTAGTACTCCCAGATCTCTCAACAGGATTCCACTCACAATTAAATGTACCTTTTTTTCTTTCGGACATAATTTTTTTAATGCTTATCAATCCAACAACACTCACTAAATACTCATAATACACTACAAGATACATAGGAACCATTAACAGAATCGATAAAAAGGATAATTTCAATCGTTCCACTAAATTATAACCGTTAGAAGCTCCCAACATTTGGAACGTTGTAAAAGTAACAAATACAATTATACATGTAATCAACGTTCCATAATCGTTCACCTGAATAATCAGGTATAGGACGTAACCCAGAATCAACGGCTCAAGTAAATAAGAGAATTCGGCATAAAGTGCATAAGGTAAGTATATCCAACTTAGTAAAAAGTTGTATCGAGTGGAAAAGAACAACTTTCTTCGTTTAAAGAATGACTGATATCTCCCGTATTTCCATCTAATTCTTTGTTTATACAAATCTGGTAAGCTCAAGACCGCTTCAGTGTATACGACAACATTTGGACTATAACCAATTTTTTTGTCTTTTCCGTAAAATTCAATTATTTTCATGGAAAGATCTATATCTTCGGTTATTGTATCCGTATCATATAAACCAACTTCCTTTAATTCTGTTAATCTATACATAGACCCTACTCCCCCAATAATATATTGGATATGTGCAAAGACCTCGGCCTTTTTCATCTGATAATTCAACAAATACTCAACGCGTTGAAGCAAATTTAAGAACCCTTTATCAGCGAGAATTTTGACATTGGCAGAAAGAGCTACTAAGTTCTCATCTCTAAATTCCTTGACAGCGTTTTCTATTGCATTTGGAGATAGCATTGAGTCGGCATCTAAACACATAACTAATGTACCATTAGCATATTTAAGTCCGAGATTTAATGCTTTAGCTTTTCCACGAACTTGAACATCCACTACTTTTACTCCAAAATATTCTCTTTGAAATTTACAAGCAATTCTCTTAGTTGCGTCAGTACTGCTATCATTTACAATGATAAGCTCAATGTACTTATAAGTGCTTGCTGCTACACTTTTGATGTTTCTTAATAGCGTTTTTTCTTCATTATGAGCAGGAACGATTACCGTTACTAATGGATTATATTCTTGTAATTCTTTTTGGCCATGTCTTCTACTCCGAATTATATCGTGAACGTCACTTCCTATAAGAAAAAAAGCCATCCTGATTAGATTGATAGCACTTAGAACAAAGACTAGATATGCAATAAATATCAATTGTGGTTTTCAATATCGGTGGAAATTGTTTTTATAGTCCTAGTTATAAGAACTAGGGCGAACACAAGTCCAAAACCAACAAATAAATATTGAAAAATCGAGCTGCCGGTTGCGGCAAGGACCATTCCAGAAGCTCCAGATGCTGTGGCTAATCCAGCAACTTGACCAACTTGTAATAATGGTGATGTAGATCCAGACATGATATTAAAATAATTATATATAATGATATCATACCTACCTTGTCGAATCAACCTATTTACGGACAATATGGGGGGTGTTTCGAAGATTCCCAATATTTAATTTAAGACGATTTATTTTCTCCTCCCTACTCCATTTCTTAATCTCAATCTCTCGTTTCAAAGCTTCAGACCAGCTCTCGAAACATTCCGTATAAATTAATTTAAATGGCTTCCTGCTGTTAACGTATTTTGACCCTTTGCCACTATTGTGTACTTCTAAACGCTCTTCAATATCTTTAGCAACACCTGTATAAAGTGAGTTGTCCCTGCATAATAATATATATAAGTTGCACATCAGGTTATTTGATAATGGATTTTGAAATTGCCCCCACGAAAAGCCTGTAAGCAGGTCTTTTCTCAGGTTTATAAATGTAATGAATTCCTATTAAAGTATCACAATTATCGCAGTATAAATCACTATTCTCAGATTTAGTATTAATATCGAATATTCTGTCTAAATATAGTCGTTTAAGAATCCCTGGTCCATCTTTTTGATATTTAGCAATTTTAGACATACAACTACTACATTTTATTTGGTAGAGCTTCGTGTTCGAACCTCTACTCTTATAATATCTGTCTTTTTGGATTTTGTATCTCATTTGAATTACAAAGAATTAATTAGATGATAAAAAAATTTGATTTTACCAGCAAAGGTCCCGTACAAATTTCTACGAAATTTTACTTTACACTCAATTTGTCATCAGCTCACTTTGTTCGCTGGACTTTTAAAGACCCTGAATCTAGTTCAGAGTCCTACCAGTGGTCTGTGTTCGTTTCACTCACACACCACTGGTGGACTTAATGGGAATCGAACCCATAGCTCCGCAATGCGAATGCGGTATTTTACCAATTAAACTATAAGCCCACATAAATTAACTTTATTGTTAATTTTACATCTCAATAGTTTATTTTCCAAAAATTATTATTTCTCTTCTTTTTTAATCATTTTACTGATAAAATCTTTCTACCCTTTAATAATTTCCCATTTTAAGAATAAAAACCGCCACAGGCTTATTTAAAATTGGAAAAAAAATGAGGTTTGAGATATACTCAATTGTTCTTTGATTTGCAAGGATTTAATGCTTTTTGCTGATTTTTAGAAAGTTCTGAATTCATAAGTACTTTACTAAATACGGAAGAGCTAGAACTTTGCTTCGACGACGCAGCAGAGGTGACGGAGCGGTCAAACGTACCAGACTGTAAATCTGGCGGCGAGAGTCTACGGGGGTTCGAATCCCTCCCTCTGCAATTAATTTGTAAAAGCTCGTTATAATAAAAACGTTTTGTTCGAATTATCGATCGGGATGAGAAGTTTACTCCGTGAATCGAACGTAGTGAGATTGCATGGGGAATCCCTCCCTCTGCACCAATTCATCCAACGAACGTGGTGAGTTGTAGATGAATTGAGTGTCTGCCTCTGGCAGGCAAAAGATTAGAATAGCTCTTTATAATAAATATACTATGCTGGAGTAGCTTCCACCTACGCTAAAGCTACGGTGGACAAGCAGTTAGGTAGAGTCCCGCAGGAGCTGGGATAGCTTCCCGCTTCGCTTAAGCTACGTGGGACAGGCAGTTGGTTAGAGTCACTCCTCAGCTGGAGTAGCTCAGTTGGTAGAGCAACGGTTTTGTAAACCGTCGGTCATGGGTTCGAGTCCCCTCTCCAGCTGAGGAGTGATAAACAGTAGGTCGAGAGTTCGAATCTCTCCCCCAGCTCCAGCGGGATAAACCGTCGGTCATGGGTTCGAGTCCCCTCTCCAGCTTACTAACTTTTCTTATTGAGCAAAGCGAAATTAGAAAAGTTGTAATCCCGTAGATCGACTATAGGAAGATCTTACGGGATCTGGGATCTTTATAAGTTTGATTATCGACACATTGACGATTATTCAATAAAAAATTTAAATAACTATTAATAACAAAAATAATGGCAAAAAAAGGAAACAGAATAATTATTAAAATGGCCAATCCTAAGACTGGTACATTTTATATAACAAAGAAAAATAGAATAAATACGAACGAAAAAATTGAAACCAAAAAGTTCGATAAGAAAACACGTAAACACGAGAAGTTTGTTGAATCAAAGGTTAAATAATATTTAAAAATTAAAAAATTTTAATATTAAGAGATTAAAAGGCTAGAATAATGAACGTTCTTTAATAATTTTCTTTTAAGATTTTAACGACTATAAGGAGTTAAAATCTCAAAGGAGCAACAGGTGGAAGCTGAAGTGAAGTACTTTAGCATCTTCACGAAAGCTGGAGCCTTGTTGCGACGAAGGGTCATGATGTCAATGGTAGCATGGAGGTCTCCAAAACCTCTCGTCTAGGTTCGAATCCTAGTGACCCTGTATGAAAGTATCTAAGTAAAAAGCAAAATACTTTCGTCTAGGTTCCCCTGGATTTAATCCAGGGCTAGTGACCCTGTATGAAAGTATATAAGTAAAAAACAAAATACTTTCGTCTAGGTTCCCCCGTATTGAATACGAGGCTAGTGACACGGTACTTAAAAATTGAAAATTTAATAAAAAAACTAAATAGTAAAATATAGATATTATTGATATAATCAACATTATGAAAGCAATGATACAACTACCTAAACGTATTTTTTCATTCGTGAGAGGTATTTTTCTAGAGTTAAAATTGGTTGAGTTCCCTACTCGATCAATGACTCTTAAAAATACTCACATTGTTATAGTTATTTCGATTCTATTCTCTATAGCTTTATTGCTACTAGATGGATTATTTAACTATGCTAGAAATTATTTAACATTGAACATCTAAAATGAAAACAGATTCAGAAAAAGACTTAAAACCTGAAGAACCAAAGTCTAAAGCCAACAAAGATCATAAATGGTTTATCATCAGTACATACTCTGGACATGAAAAGAAAGTGGCAAATCAAATCAAGCAAAGAGTAAAAGCAAATGATCTCGAAGAATCAGTAAGCGATGTAGTTGTTCCAACACAAGAGAAAATTGTCGTTTCAGCAGGTAAGAAAAAGACTGTTGAGGAGAGAATTTTCCCGGGTTATGTCTTGGTGTGTATGGATATGAATGAGGAAACATGGCAAATTGTCAGAAATACCGAAGGAGTTACTAGTTTCATTGGTACAGAGAAAAAGCCTACACCTTTAAGTGAAAAGGAAGCCCAAAGCATCATTGCATACATGGATGTGAAGCAACCTGCATATCAATTTGCATTTTCAGTTGGAGATGCTGTGAAAGTTGTAGACGGTCCTTTTGCTGACTTTATCGGTTCTATCAGTGAAATCAACGAAGACAAAGGTCAGGTAACAGTTCTCCTATCAGTATTTGGTCGAGAAACACCTGTTTCCCTCGATTTTATAAAAGTATCTAAATTATAAATTTGAAGATTTAAAATAATGGCAGCTCCATCAAAGAAAATTAAAGCTATAGTAAAACTACAAATTGAGGCCGGGAAGGCTACCCCTGCCCCACCTATTGGAACAGCACTAGGGCCCCATGGTGTAAATATCGCTGATTTTGTTAATCAATATAATAATAAAACCAAAGACAAAATGGGAGAGGTAATACCTTGTGTACTTACAATTTTTGAAGACAGATCATTCAAGATTGAATTGAAAACTCCACCAGTAGCATCTCTGATTTTAAAGTCAACAGGAATCAAAAAAGGTTCAGAGACAGCAAATGTTAAAAAAGTAGGTAAAATTAAACGATCTGAAGTTAAGAGAATTGCAGAAATTAAATTACAAGACTTAAATACCACTAAACTTGACTCCGCAATGAGAATCGTTGAAGGAACAGCTCATAGCATGGGTATTGAAGTGGTTGATTACGATATTCACTAATTAATTATGAAAAGATCAAAAAAATATCAAGCTGTGAAAACAAAAATTGATAAAAACAAGTCCTACTCTGCTGAGGAAATTCTGCAAATGATTAAAGATAATTCATTAACAAAATTCCCTGGAAGTGTTGAGGTTGAAGTTCGATTAAATCTGAATCAAAAACAGAAATCAGAGAGTTTCAGAGGGTCTCTATCTTTCCCTCATAATTTTGGAAAAGAAGTGAAAGTACTTGCTTTTGTAGATTCAACCAATATCAAAACCGCAAAATCTGCAGATATAAGTGGTGGCGAAGAATTAATTAGTAAGGTTGAGAAAGGTGAATTGGAGTTTGATGTTGTACTTGCAATTCCTGCAATGATGCCTAAAATCGCTAGACTCGGAAAAGTACTAGGAAGAAAAGGTTTAATGCCCAATCCAAAAAACGGAACAGTTACAACAGATATGGAAAAAACTATAGAGAAATTCAAATCTGGTCAACGATCATACAAACTTTTACAAGAAGGTAAGTTTAATATGGTTATTGGAAAAACCGATATGAAACCAGAAGCATTAATTGCCAATTATGAAGCATTCATGAAGTCTGTAAGAGAGATAACAAAGAAATACGGAAATTCTATCATCGCAAGTATTCGCATAAAACCTACAATGGGACCTGCCCTTGTTGTAAGCGAATCAACTCAATCAAATTGACAAAATTGAATATTTGCTTTAATATCTAGTGTATTAAGTCAAAGACAATAGGCATCTTACTTCGCTGAAGCTTCGTAAGATTAAGACCTATCGAGACGGAAAACAGATACAATATTATTATTTATCTAAATGCCGTTCAGGCATTTTTTTATTATTTAAATACAATGGCTAAAACCAGAAAATTTAAAGAGGAATTAGTAAAAATCTACAGAGAGAGAATTAACAATTCTAAGTCTGTCTTTATTATTAAGCCTGCAGGAATCACTGCAAACGAATCGGTACAGATTAAAAAAGACCTAATTAGTGTTGGATCTTCTTACAATGTGGTTAAGAATTCGATTTTTTCAATCGCACTTGAACAAGAAGGTTTACCTGCTGTTGAAAACTTAGACGCAAACGAACATGCAGTAGTTTTTGCTGGTGAGAATATCTCAGAAGCAGCAAAAGTTATAAATACATTCGCAAAAGATACTGGAAGAGTTGAAATACAAGCAGGAATTTATGATAAAAATCTAATCTCTGGAGAAGAAGTTGTAAAGTTAGCTGAATTACCAAGTAAAGACGTATTAATCGCTCAAGTTTTGAATTTGTTCAATGCCCCACTTACAGGCTTTGTTAATGTAATAAACGCAAATACTAGAAACCTTGTTTATGTTATGAAAGCAATAGCTGACAATAAACAAGCATAATTTTATTTAATTAATTTAAAACAATGGCAGACGAAAAAACAACAACAGAATTAAAGGGTGATGCCAAAAAAATTGCAGAGATGCTAGAAAAAATGACTGTTTTAGAAGTATCTGAATTAGTCAAAGCTCTAGAAGATAAATTCGGAGTTAGTGCAGCAGCACCAGCATCATTTGCAGTAGCAGCCCCAGCAGTAGACGCAGGAGCACCAGAAGAAGAACAAAGTGAGTTCTCAGTAGAACTTACAGAGATTGGTGCTAACAAAATCGCTGTAATCAAGGTTGTAAAATCAGCTACAAATATCGGTCTTAAAGAAGCAAAAGACCTAGTTGAAGCTGCACCTAAAATGGTGAAAGAAGCTTTGAGCAAGGAAGACGCAGAGAAACTGAAGAAAGAACTTGAAGAAGCTGGAGCAAAAGTTACACTAAAATAATTGCTCTATCACGAAAAACTAAACCCCGTACTTCATTACGGGGTTTTTGTTTCGTGTTGTTTTTATTTAATTTAAGGTATAATCTACACATATTTTAGTATTGAAACTATGCCTGGAATCGCATTATCACAATTTGAGAACAATCTCAGTCTAGATCCGAACACACTAATTTTCTTGGTTACCCTACCCCTTGTTATTACGATTATCAGCTTTGCCAAATACATAATGGGCGTGAAATCATTTGGTATCTATGTGCCAGTGATATTAACTTTTATGTTCTATCAGTTCAGTAGAATCGATGGAGGTGTTTCAGTATGGCAGGGTTTGAAATATGGACTTTTCATCACATTAATTGTTTTTATTAGTTCGTATATTAGTTATAAGATTGTTCAGCCTTTAACTCTACATTATTATTCGAAGCTAGCCATTGTCACAACAAACGTGACAATTTCCCTACTAGTAGTTCTATTTATACTAGACCTAATGGACAGAGGTGGTATATTGCGTGTTGACATATTTTCATTAATATTACTCGCTTCAATTTCAGAGAGATTTACTAACCTACTCGCTTCGAAACAGACAACTACCGCACTCATGTTATCATTGCAAACAATCTTACTTGGAATGATCTGTTTCTTAGTAATAAGCTCCCAGAGCGTACAAAATGCTTTCCTGAATTATCCTTGGATTATATTACTTAGTTTTCCAGTGAATTATTTTATTGGTAGATTCACTGGTCTAAGATTAAGCGAGATTTATAGATTTAGAGAACTATTAAAAAAAGATTCTGAATCATGAGCTACCTCGACTACTGGAAAAACAGAAAACAGGTGCTAGGTATCAACGAAAGAAATCTTTCGTACATTAGCGAGTATAATACTACTAAATCCAAGAAGATTGCGGATGATAAGGTTTTGACCAAAACTGTGTTAAACAAGGCAGAAATACCCACACCCAAACTCATCACCATAATCCATAACCAAAAAGAACTTAGGGAACTTGACTTTAGTACCTTACCAAATAGTTTCGTTTTAAAGCCCGTGACAGGTCTCGAAGGTGGAGGAATTGAGATTTTTTATAACAGGGATAAACAGAACAATTGGATTCGTGCGGATAAATCAAAGGTCTCCCCAGATGAATTTTATCATCACTGCATCGATATATTAAATGGAC
>CALMQQ010000152.1 GCA_937871845.1 uncultured bacterium | reverse complement strand
TCCCTCAACCATAACGTAATCACCTTTTTTGATTTTATTGGCTCTTTCGTATGACTTGTTGAATATCAAAACATTGAAGAAACTTGTACGCTCTTCTTTCTTTCCTCCAAGATACTCATTTACAGCTACAGAAAACCTTGCATAATTTTTCCCATCTTTGCTCTCAAGAACTTCTCCATCTTTGGTTGCTCTTCCTAGAACCAGAAGTTGTTGCATAGACATAATTAATATAATAAAAATTAAATTAATATGATTCTATGCGAATAATATGGGGAATTTCTGAAGTTTAATCCTTTTTCTCTTCTAGAGCTATATCGTTCAATATAATTTCTTTTAGTTCTTCAATATTCTCACGCCATGCTCGACCGTTTGACCATTCTAGTCCTCTAAATTGTAACTTGTACTTATCTGCAGGTTTCGTAGCAGAACCTAGATAGAAATACTTTTGGTCTTTATTTTTACTATGTAGGATAGCTTTCAACATCATTCCCATCCCAAGGTTAGAATTTATCATGTCAATTTGATAGAAAGGATATGCATAGTGCAAAATTTTCTCAGTTTGAAAAGTAATCACATAACCGACTTCCTTGTTCTCTAATTTGTAGGTGAGGAGATAATTGTAATTGCTTTTAAATGGATTAGTAAGAAGTTCTCTAGCTTTATTAGTGGTAAATGTTTTACTACCAAACTTTGTTTCATAAAATTCTTTTGCCAATTTAGATATCTCCCAGTCATATTCATCAAATGTCATAGGAATTTGACCCTCGGTAACAGTCAGGTCTTCGTTATGTTTTAAAATCCTTTTGTTTTCGCTAGTAAGTTCAAATTTTTCAAGGTCAATCCTCAACGATCTGGTTTGATTCATTACTCCTTTCCCAAGTCGTGTAAATACGTATCCTTGTGAGTACTTTTCCTCAATAGAATCTTGAGAAAGATTGGTTAATGTGATTTGATCTGTTTTGTAATAGTTCGACATATGGATTGCTTTTGTATATTACAACTATAACATTAATAGTAAATTTTGATAATACTAGTCATTCGTTGCATTTGAAACTTTCAACTTCTCAATCTCCTCAGCTAACATTTGCATGTAAAGTGCATAACCGATTTGTTTGATATTTCCGTGTTGTTGTTTACCAAGTAAGTTACCAGCACCTCTGATTTCTAGATCCCGACTTGCTAACTTGAATCCTGCCCCTAATTCACTTGATTCCTTAATTGCTTTCAATCTCTGCCTGTATTTTCTTCTTTCTCTGAATCTTTTTAAATATGCAGGGTTTTTAATATTCGATTCCATTACACTATCATCGTCTTTCAACACATCCCCATCATAGAAGAAATATGCATAACCTTGTTTATCACCACGACCGACTCTTCCTCTAAGTTGGTAGAGTTGACCTAGTCCAAAGTTTTGAGCGTGTTCAATGATTATTGTATTAACGTTTGGCATATCTAATCCGTTCTCAATAATTGTTGTACACACTAAAATATCGAATTTTCCCTCATAGAATTCACTCACATTTTTCATCAATGTGTTTGGATTCATCTGACCATGAGCGTAGATGACTTTTGCTTTCGGTAGCAATTTGCTTATTTGACTAGCTTTTGATTGAATAGTCTCAACCTTGTTGTGCACATAATATATTTGTCCTTTTCTACTTAATTCTTTCTCAATAGCCAATTTGACT
>CALMQQ010000151.1 GCA_937871845.1 uncultured bacterium | reverse complement strand
TGAAAGCAAGAGAGCCAAGGGTCGCACCGACGAATCTTTACTTGATCCTCTTCCCACCAATGTTTCATTGGGCGGAAGTCACGATCTTAGCTTCAATAAACATACAGACAATGCTCGCCGCGCGGTGTTCTTGGCCGATGAACATCTTCAAAGTGCTAATGCCATGTCCAAATCAAATACGAAATTGGCACAATTGCATAAGCGCGCCCATAAGGCATATGTCGAAGCCGCCGAAGTTCATAATGCTTTGGCTGATTGGCACGCCAATGAAAACAGAAAAGGCATATCAAAGAGCCTTTCCAACATTCTCAAACAACCTAGAAAAGTGATTAGGAAATGAAACTTTTAACCGAACTCACTGAAGAGATTGAGTACATCACCGAAGACTCCAGTGATGGAAAAAACCTTTACCTAAAGGGTATTCTACTTCAGGCCGGAATCAAAAACAGAAATGGTCGCATTTATCCACCACCTGTTCTTGAAAGAGAAGTTGGTCGATACATCAAAGAACATGTCAATCGCAAAACTGCCTATGGTGAACTTGGTCATCCGGCCACTTCACCTTCACTCAATCATGATAAGGTTTCACATCGCATTACCGAAATTACTCGGGATGGAAATAATTTTGTTGGCAAGGCCATCATTCTCAATGAAGGCAATGGCAAGATCGTTCGCGGAATGATTGAAACTGGTGGTGCTATCGGTATTTCTTCTCGTGGTCTTGGTTCTCTGAAAGAGGATACTAAACTCGGTGCGAAAATTGTGCAAGATGATTATCGACTGGTTGTTGGTGGCGATCTTGTTATCAATCCTTCTGCACCAGATGCTTTCCTCGATGCGGTCTTTGAGAATGTCGAATGGTCCTATGATCCACGCACCAATGAGTGGGTTAAAGAGATGGTGGAACCAATTCGTAAAAATCTCAAAACAAAATCATTATCACAATTACAAGAACAGAAAGTCCGTGAATTCGGTCGATTCTTGAAATTGCTTTCAGGTAAATAAGCGAAAAACATAAATAAATTTGTAACTCTTAGGAGAGATAAAGCCCATGTCTGAACAAGATTTTGAAAACCTCGATAATGAACTTGATGAGACTGCGGCGGCAGATACCATCAAAGCCAAACCAACAGATGTTTCCAAGTCTGGCCTTATCGCTATGGCGGTTAATAACATGGCCGGAATGAATCACGATGATCTGTCGCATCTGTTCTATGACATGTTCCCAACAAACAAGAAAGCCGAAGAGGGATCGCCGGATGCTTCCGAGAAGAACAAGGCTTCGATTGCTGCCAAGCCATCTGGAACTGGCGCAAATCCAATGGGACCATTTCCTTTCGTTCCTGTCGTGAAAGAAGATGTCATTTCTCTTTTTGATGGACAGGAACTTTCTGAGGAACTTCTGGAGAAGGCCACGACTCTGTTTGAGAGCGCCGTGAATGCCCGTGTTGTTCTTGAGGTCACTCGCATTCAGGAAGATTACGAAAACAAACTGATCGAAGAGATTGATTCGGTTCGTGAAGATTTGACTGAAAAGGTTGATTCTTACATCAACTATGTTGCGGAAGAGTGGATTGCTGAAAACGAAGTCGCAATTGAAAATTCCATTCGCACAGAACTTGTTCTGGAATTCCAAGATAAACTCTCGGCACTGATGAGAGAGAACTATATCGATATTCCAGAAGATCGCATCGATGTTGTGGAAGCCCTTTCCGAGCGCATTGTTGAGCTTGAGGAAGAAATCAACAAGGTTCTGACCGATAAGATTGAAGCGGTCAAAGAAAACGAGGCTTTCCAAATCAATAAGGTGTTTCAGGAAGTCTCTGAGGGCCTGACAGCAAATCAAGTTGAACAATTTCGTTCTCTGACAGAGACGATTGAATTCAATGGAGATTTTGATGATCTTTCAAAGAAAATGAAAATCATCAAAGAAGCCAATTTCAAAAAGACAGCTTCTAATGGAACCGGCCTCTTGAATGAGGAAGGTGATGTTTTGGAAACGGAAGATGTCAATAAGGACTTGGCTAAGGATACCAAGGCTGTCGATCCGCGTGTTGCTCGCTATGTCGAATCTCTACGCAGACTGTAAAATATAAGAAAACATAAATAAACAAGAACAACCCAATTAGGGAGCAAATAAAAAAATGTTGTTAAAAGAGGAACTTCTCAATAAGTGGGCAGGCGTTCTCGATAGTGAACATCTTCCTCAAATCAAAGATGAATATCGTCGCTCCACGATTGCGCGTGTTCTGGAAAATACCGAAAACGAACTCAATAAGGTTAGCCAGATGGGCTATTCACAACACCTGCTTGAAGGTGATGTGCCTGTCAATGCGACCGGAGCCGGAATTTCCAACTTCGATCCGATTCTGATTTCACTGGTTCGCCGTGCAATGCCGAATCTGGTTGCCTATGATATCTGCGGCGTGCAGCCAATGACAGGTCCAACCGGACTGATCTTTGCCATCCGCTCCCGCTATAGCAATCAGGCTGGCGATGAGACTTTCTATAACGAAGTGAAAACTGACTTCTCGTCTGTTGTCACTGGCGCGAATACTCTCGGCCAGAAACATGTTGGTGGTCTGCCCGGTCAGGTTGCCAGCGGTAACAACATCACTGCCAACCTCGCGTCTTCCGGCATCTACAACTTCGGTAGTGCGATGTCCACCGCGCAGGGTGAAGCTCTTGGTGCAACCGGCAACGTTGACTTCAATCAGATGGCATTCTCCATTGAGAAGGTTACTGTTGAAGCCAAGACCCGCGCGCTGAAGGGTGAATACACCATCGAAATCGCACAAGACCTCAAGGCCATTCATGGTCTGGATGCCGAAGGCGAGGTTTCTCGTATGCTCTCCACAGAGATGCTTGCGGAAATCAACCGTGAAGTGGTTCGTACCATCAACGTGACCGCCGTTCCCGGCTCGCAGATCAACACCACGACTGCCGGTATCTTCGATCTTGACACTGATGCCAACGGTCGTTGGTCGGTTGAAAAGTTCAAGGGTCTTATGTTCCATCTGGAAACCGAATGTAACCAGATCGCGAAAGAGACACGTAGAGGCAAGGGCAATATCATGATCTGCTCTTCCAACGTGGCTTCGGCGCTGCGCATGGCTGGTGTGCTCTCCTACACCCCTGCTCTTAACTCAAACAACCTTCAGGTTGATGATACTGGCAACACCTTCGCGGGCGTGCTCAATGGACAGATTCGTGTGTACATTGATCCATATGCGATGGGCGAGTATTGCACCGTTGGTTATAAGGGTGCGAATGCCTTCGATGCTGGCTTGTTCTACTGCCCATATGTGCCGTTGCAGCTTGTCCGCGCCGTTGATCAGGATACTTTCCATCCAAAGATCGGGTTTAAGACTCGTTACGGCATGGTTGCGAATCCTTTCGCGGAAGGTCTGAACAAGGGTCTTGGTGCTCTGACCAAGGATAGTAACAAATACTATCGTCGGTCACTGATCACAAATCTCATGTAGAACGAATACTTTCTTCTATTATCCGACAAAAGAAGCCCCGGTTTTCCGGGGCTTCTCTTTTTTCATAAATGTATATTTCCAAGTTGAAAAATTTGATTCCATTCGATATCCCTTGAGCAAATCATTTCTAAATTTGGAGTAGGTTGTGTCTGAAAAATTCGGTTTCGTTTATCTTTGGTATGATCGTAAACATAAGAGATTTTATATTGGTTCCCATTGGGGAACATTCGATGACGGATATATCTGTTCTTCCTCATGGATGAAACAAGCTTATAAGCATAGACCACAAGATTTCAAACGACGAATACTCAAAGTGATATCAACAAACAGAAAGGATTTGTTGTTAGAAGAACAACGATGGTTATCAATGATTAAACCAGAGGAATTGACTTCAAAAAATTCGACAAATGCAAAGAGGAATACTCGCGTTAGATATTACAATATTGTAATTCGTGCCGATCATTTATGGCATGCTGATGCAGAAAAAAGATTAAAGGTCGGTGAAAAAATTTCCACAGCCAAAAAAGGTAAGAAGATCGGCCCTTGCTCTGCGGAGAAAGCGCAAAAGATTTCAGAAACCAAGAAAAATAAATTTGCCGAAAGACGAGAACAATTCGGATATGCTCTTACACCAGAACATCATGAAAAAATCAAAACAATCAATCTTGGTAAAAAACATACAGAGGAATGGAAAAAAGAAGCCTCACAACGATTAAAGATGCAATGGGAAAATGGCGAACGAAATCATCTTCGCAAACCACCGAAACCAAAGATTCCCCGTGGTGCGAAATTAAAGGAATTATGGTCTGATCCAGAATGGAAAGAAAAACAAAAACAACGTTTGAAAGAGGGTGCGAAAAAACGATGGATCAACAAGAAAATGGAAATCGTTACATGTCCTCACTGTTCAAAAACAGGAGGAAAACCAATCATGATGAGATATCATTTTGATAATTGTAAATTGGCTGACCGGGATCAGTTACCAGATGCTAAACCGTTAACCATAGATTACGAGTCTGGCGCAATCGTGAAGCATCTACCAATTTAATCAAAGGCCATCCTTCTCCAAACAATCCGCAAGTTTGCGCAATTCTTGTTTGAATTTAACTGGATCATTTTCATAGAATAGAAACATGCGAGGATATTTGAATATATTTCGGAATCCGAAATACTTTAAAAAAGTCGGCACATCACCAGTCCGCAATGCATTGAATCCCAATAATTTATTATAGGTAGTATGATCGAAATTTTCGGGGCGAATATCTCTTCGGGCATCATTGCCCGCTGCGGATATCACTGATCCAGCCAGACAAACCACACAGGTTGCATTGGGTTTACCGCTCATATCTCGCAATTGTTCCATATGAGCTTTGGCCATGTTACTAAAAGTATCGAACGGCCCATGCCACACATTCATGTTGACATAAAGATTATCACATGCCTCAGCTTTTTCCAGATCGTCCAAAGCCTGTCGAATGGCAATCGAAGGAACATCCGAAATCTTCGGAGTGATAAGTTCGCCCAAAGGAATCTGGTTCATGTCTCTTTCCATGTCTTCAACCTCGTTTCATAGACAAGCTTAGTTTGACGTAGCTCATTAATCAATTCTTGGTTTTGTTTTTCCAGTTCTTCGATTCGGTTTGCGGCCTCTATCTGAATCGGTGGTGGATTTCCATATTGCCGCCAACCAAATTCCGGGGCATTTGTTTCTGTAACAGGGCCGACCGCATAATATCCACGCAAGCGCAAAGACAACGAATCATAAATTTCCACTTCTTTCTTCAAGAACGGATCAAAAACCTTTCGTGTCTCGGTCATTTTTTCTTCTTTCTGAATTCCAATGGCGGGACTGTCCAATGAGTTGACCAACTAATGACGAAACCCCACATATGAAGCGCGGCATGTGGTCCATCATACCACGTCCGATAAAACCCGTACATGCGCTGTTTTTTATGCCAATTCAAATATATCATCCAGTAATACCAATCCCTTTCGGGACCACCCCACTCAATACTGAAACCGGATCGATCGAATGAAATCACAAAAGGTAATCTCATTTTTCTTCTTTCGTTTGAAAAGATTTCACTCTTTCTTCGAATTGTTTCTTCTCTTCCTCCAATTTGGATTCAATCAAATCCATCAATTCTTTGCAATCACCCTCACCATAGACACTTCCAGTCACAAAGCCGAACTCTTTCACTGGAGAAACAAACTTATCTTTTATTGCTATATCCAACATAGACAAACCACACATACAGAAATAATATTTGTCATTAGCTGAAAGATCGGACCAATAAGGCATTCCATTCGGATAACCTTCTGCATCCGTGAGCATCTGATAATACATTCTGCCCAAACGATAGTTGTTCTCTATTTTGTCTGACATTTCAATTTCTCTTATTTTTGATTTCGATTAATTCCTTATCCATCTCTCTGACCTCCTGTTCGGTCAATAGACGATTCATCCATTTGTCAATGCGCAAATATTCCGGCACTTCAACGGATAAAATCTCACCACCCGGATTGCATCCAATGCGCCATGCATTCTTGGTCGCATTCTCTAAATCTTCACCATCCACAACACAAGAACCAAGATATTTCTGGCCTTGTGGTCGCTCATGATCAACAAAAGACATGTAGAATGTTTTCATTGTTCCATACTCCACAAACAACAATGCTCACCGTGTATCTTGAAGAAATATCTCCAATACAAGCGAGCATATTTGTCGAATTTCAATCGGTTTCTTTTCTTGCGTTGATATTTTCGCAAGCGACATTGATTATTGCTCATCGTCGTTTCCTGTGTCCGACATGAAAACCCTTACAAAAGGAACAATGATAAACATTCATAAAATCATTGTCCTTATATCGTAAACGCCTTCGATGCGCCATGGCCAATTCCTTGGTTGCATGACGCACCTTACCAACACAAGACTTCCGCCGAACATGGCGTTTGCTACTCAATATTGAATACTCGTTTCGCAATTCCAGTATAGACACCCTTGAGTCGATCAATGGTCCAATTCAAAATTCGATTGAGAAATTCCGAGAAGAAAAAATCAATGAATGACACTGGCCAACATACGATCCAAAAACGCAATTTCATCATCATATAATAATCAAATTTCGGAGGATAGTCATAATTGCTCTGTAACCATTTTGCATATGTGACATCCACGAAAGATGATTTCTTCTTTAGTTCCTCATATTCTAATGTCAGGGAAGGTGCTCGGCGCTTGTAGTCCTGCGCCTTGTCACGACAAAGAAAATACCATTTCAGAATCGACCACAACACACCAAATCCGAAATAGGCCAGCCCATACATGATTGTCAGTTGCGGATGGTCCCAAAACCATCGCCAGCCGGGATAGGCAGCGGCCATATACAACAAACCAACTACTACAAACCCGATAACGGATGGCTGTAGAATTCCATCTTTCTCATCAGCCAAAACCACGACCAAGAGAAAACAAAAGGGAATAAAAAGCCACATAATAATAAAATCAAGCATCGGAATTTCCTTTCATGAAACCATGTGCCCAATTTTGGGTATAATCGCAGTATTGACAAATCCAGCCGCGTGTTGTCGGAATCAGCCCACCAAGGTCTATTCCATTGTCACGATGATTTCCATCGCCTCGATTGGGACAGGTAAAGGGATGGAACCTTCCGGCCTTTTGATGGCGATCCAGCCTCTCGACTTCATCGGCTGAAAAGACTGTTTTTTGATCATCTGCCATGTCAACAAGCCCTATAATTAAACGCTGGTGCGTTATTTGGAGAGGGGAGCTACAGGGGTAGCTCTAAAAAAAGAGCCTCTGTGTGAGGCTCCTATTGGCTTTCGGTAACGCGGTATCGTTCTACCTCGATATCCACTTCCTTGATGGTATAACCCTGCTCTTTCCATGTCTCAAGTTTCTGCTTCATTATCTCTTCTGGTCCCCACCAACATTCATAGCCCCAAACCACCTGCCCATTATCCAATGTCAAGCGCGGATTTTCAATGGGCCAATCTTCTGGCCGAAACTCGCCATCATAGGTTCCATACCCAAGAACCTTGATTACTTTCGTCTTGGGATCAGCACCAAGAATGGCACCAATGCGATTTCCTTTTTCCATTGATTAGGTTCCTTGTTGGTTCTGGTGGAGAGGATCGAACTCCCGACCTTCGGTTTACAAGACCGCTGCACTACCGCTGTGCTACACCAGATTAATTTTCCTGATGCGCAAGCCTACCAGCCATTTCAAAAAATGACTTAGGATCACGCTTCCTGATTTGTATTGTTATTATGTAGTTCATAGAAATCATAAAGAATCCTTTGAACAAAGACGCGACATCAAACAACAGCGTTTCAATAAGCAGAATGAACACCATGAGATAAACCCGTGGAGTCCATTCCCGACAAAATCTCGCCACCGCATTGAATGCTTCGAATTGTTCATTGGCCTGTTCGGCATATCGCCAATAAAAATATAATCCTACCCATCCGGTCAAGATTATTTCAAACCAGCCTATATCCCCTCGTCTGAAATAATCAAAGAACAAAGCAATCAGCCACGATATCATGCCTAGCGTGGCAACTCTTATACCAGTGCGATCAAATACCCAAAGATAACTGTTCTGAAACCAATCACAAATCTTGGAATCGATCTTGAACAACATCTCAATTATCCATTCTATGTATCTTGAAAGGAAATCCCTTTTCGGTCAAGAACCGACGCAAATCTTCACGATCCGTTTGTGAAAGGACAATAAGCGTAACCCCTTCCGCTTCCCAATCAAAACCATAAAGAGCACCAATATCAACCATCTTAAAAGGGTCTTCTCCCCTGAAGAGGATGGCCATTCCTTCAGGAACATCTTCAGATGCTCCAATTATCACGTTGCTCAAAACACTATCCTTTCGAACAATTTCTTATGAGCCGCCTGAATAACATCTGCTTCGGTCAAGCAATCATGTTGAAATAGGCGCTCCCCACAGAAAACAGCATTCCAGCCATTCTCTGTCTGGATGAATTTGTAACCAAGATATTCAACCTCGGTTTTGGTTTCGGCCAATTTGCTCGGGCGGATCATGTCGAAATAGCTATGCTTATGTTTTCAAGCCACGGCGCATCACGCTCATCGATTGGGATAGGCAGGGATGTATGATCATCTGCCTTTCGAAAAACCAGTCGTCCTTGTTCTTCTATGAAAGTGTATTCAACCCACTTGATTACATGTTGCACTCTAGGATCATAGGGAACCCAATTACTGCCGCCATTGATTATCGAATCTTCGATTACTTTGACCGGCATCAGGGAAGACGCTTTGACGATTGCAGGAGCGACAAACAGGGCCGAAAGGCCCGTAATAAATTTACGGCGGGATGGTTGAATGATCATTTACCAATCTCCATTATCTCAATGCCTTTGCGAGGAATGTCATGAACCTTCCGCATAACAAAGCATTCCTCATCATCCGATTTCTGGACTGGCTCAAAGATATGCTGCGAAAGCTTCTTGTAATAAGACCCCAATAGGCGAAAATTCGTGATCGTTATCGATGGATCACTAGCATAACGAATCGGAGCCTTGCGGTCAATAACCGCGATTCTCTTGATCGCCGTTACGGGAACCAGACCACGCAAGGCCATATTGCCCAAACCTTTGAGGCTGGCCGACCACATAATCTGGTAATCATCAATGTGCTCGGCAAACCATTTGGTTTTTTCGATCAAATTTTTCTCGGATAGAAAATTGTGCGGAGCCACTTGGGCCAGAAAATCCTCATCAGGATACTTGGTGCCATGTCGATCCAGTTCATCAGGATCGATCTCGGCAATCAAAAGATTGTCTTTGTCATCCGCCGCCGCACCAGCATAATGCAAAGCATAGGCTTCGGTCATGTAGACATGCGAGTCGATGCTGGCACAATCCCACACACTATTTTTACGATGGCGCGGACGAATGCCTTCGGCCAGAATCTTAGACAAGTGTCGCGAACTTGTTCCGTGATATAACATTCCCCTTAACCCTCTCTCGACGATAGGAAGCAAGATATGAAAGCATATTTTGCACACCGACGCAATTCTGCGAATGAACAAAGATATCCATCCGGTTGAAGAAATCATATCGCGGATAATTCATATCCACGGACACCAGCCAATTGACGAAATCCTTGCCGGTTGACTGATTCTCTCCCAAGTCATGATCAAGGGAGAGAAACCATTCGACATTCGACTTGTCATGACACATCATAATTTCCTTGGCCACGACAACCGATCTCGCAATGAAAATTGCATCGAATCCATGATGAGTGGCCCCTGCACTCGGCAACCTTTCATCATCAAGAAACAGAAAATATTTCATTTGTGCTTCCTCTTGAAATAACGATTGTATTCTTCTCTATCCAAATCCTTCAACTGAAGGTCGTAATGATCACCCCACCAATTCAAATACATGTCATGCAGAGACTTGTCCTTGGTGGAATCCTTGAAATTGGTGTAATCAATATTGGCGATCTTTTCTGCGATTAGCGCCGCAAATTCTTTGCGATCAACGAATATACGAAAACGATAATCGCGATCCATCGTTTCGATGATTTTTCCATCAGGAAAGAGGGCGGTTAAATGGCTCTTTCGGCGTGCTCGCACCACCAATTTATCTTTGGTATGCTGCACCACCGAAACAAAGGCATTGTTTAAACAAATCCACATATGAAACCCTCACTTAATATCAAAGTTTATGAATCTGACTAGATTTCTATCCGATATAATCCTTAGTCTGATCCATGAATTCTCTAGCATCAACGATGGTTAGATTTACTCCGTTTCCTTATATACTTCGCTCGGGATCATATTAATAGCCCTTCTCTTCGCAAATCTCTGGCAGCACGAGCCTCATTGCCGCGTGCATGTTTTTCTTCCGAAGCCTTAAGGCGATCCTTTTCATCCGCCCATGGTGCCCGCATTGTTCCATTAGAATAAACATTGCGACCCTTGCGATGAATTCGGCCTTCAGGCTTTGCATTTGATCATATCACTCTCTCCCTAATTTGTTGCCTCAGCGGTTATTGAACTTGTCCATCACGACTTCAGCCTCTTCGCGGGTTTTGGCTGGAACGCGACCAAGGCCAATCGTTCCGTTATCCAGTTCCCAAGTGAAGCCAACGGTTTCAACAATCCAATTGGCCTTTTCGGATTCAGAATACCATGGTGCCGCACCATAGATAGAGGCGGTACGATTGTTGATAATATTGCGATAGCGACGAGATTCGATAACAGCAACAATCTTCATGGCGAAATCCCTCGTTTCAGTTGATAGATGTATCCTAACTAATCGTTTTTGATTAAACCGGATTTCCCTGTTCCACATCGTAGGTTTCGAGCCAATGCTTCGCTTCCGCGACCTGTTCTGCATTTGCCTCACGATCTTTGCGGTAGCTGGCCAACACATCTTCCCGGCCCGTCATCCATGCTGGTGGTTGTCCCGCAAGATAGCGAATGAAAGAGCGGACATGGCCAGCCAGATCGGGACGTTCAACTTTCCAATGCTGCAAATCATACCGCCCGGAATAGGTTGTTCCATCGGCAAATGTGACTTTGAAATCGTGCTTATCATACCCGCCGCAATACGGCGCGGTTGTTGAATTCTTGTGGAGGATCGCGTCGGCTTCCGCCCAACTAGTGGCCGTCTGGACCTTGCCACAGAGCTTCGTAGGGCCTTCGGCGCGGATGATCTCGATCAGGGTAGGCTTGATGAGTTCTTTCGAGCGAACAATCTTCATGACCACAGACTCTCCCTAATTTGTTGCCTTATTATATCATAAAAAGGGAACTTGTCAAGAGAAACAATCAAAAAAAGAGAGGGGCCGAAGCCCCTCAATTCAATTCACCAAACAAACATTCTTTTCAATAAAATTTCCCGGCCCACCCGAAATATTGTTGTTCAGAATCACAACAGGAGCGAATCGACCATTCGGAAGAGCCACCACCAGCCACCGATAAACCAAATCGGAACGGGCATCTTCAACTTCCTGTCCGCGCTTGGCAGCGCGTTCATAGGTCGCATAACCCTTAACTTGTGCAAATTTGACCTGCATGATGTAATCTCCCTTGATCTGATACAAAAGAGATTACATTATTTTGATTATATTGTCAAGTCTTCTTTTCGTAATGATCAATCAGGGCCTTTTTTCTGGCCATGAAATTTTTATGCAATTCTTCATGGTTTGACAGACCGGATTCCTTGAACAGTTTATGAACATGATTGTCATCAATTTTCTTGACGGCCTCCAGACCATGGCGCTCGGCTTCCGGGTCTTTCTTAAAAACATGATTGAAAACATGTCCCGATGCATTATCAGCATTGCGAAGACTTTTATGCTCGGCAATATCGGGACCATAATCTTTTGATGATCCACGAGCACGAAAATGAAACGATCCACCATGATCAATCGCATGAAGATTTCCATTCGAATGCTTCATGATATTGTCATGCTCAAGACCGACAATATCCCAATTCTTCGTCAGAATGGCAGCGTGATACATCTTGCCAATTTGCTTGTGTTGTTCGGGATTCAATTTCTCAAAATCACGACCATGCATGGTATGCAGATGTTCATTCCATTTTGTAGACACTGCATCCTTACCATTGATTGTTTTATGTTCAGGCTCAAGTGTATGAATGCCCATATGCTTGTAGATTTTGCCTGTCAGGGCTTCCACCTTGGCCTGATCACCATTCTTGTAATATTTGATGTAGTGCTTCTCTCCGGTCGATTTATGAACATGAATACCGCCCGGATTAGAACCATATTGAGACCCACCCTGTAATTCATATTCCTCAGACATGTACTGACGAAACTTCAACATCAACCGTTCCTCTATAAACAATGCTCTGGATTGCTTTCTTGTTCCAGATACAACCCGATGCACAATCCCATCCATAATACCAAAAAGTATCATCCCCCATTCTAAAATCCCACTGATATGGAGAAATGATGATACCATCATAATCTTTACTGACAGCAATCCAATCAATATCGTTGCCATATGTAGCTCTTATTTTGTATTTATCATGAAAAGCAAGGAAGTCTTTTTTGTTTTCAATAATCAACAAATTTGCATCGGATGCAAAATTGATATCGTGAACATGTCTGAGATATTCGATACGAAACTCTTCACCAACACACAATCAAACCAATTATATTCTTGGTTTTCGGGAGTGATCCACAAACCACGCGGTTTATAACCATTTTTCTGTTGACGATCCTCCATATGAATTGGATCGGGAGAATTCGAGTAATGAACAAAATTCATGATGGATTTTCCTAAAACGAATAATTCTTATGGGATACTCGACATTTTACTGTCCATCCCTTGCTATTCATCTTGCCACATATGTCCTTGAGAACAAGACCTTCATCTTCCTCGGATGTTAAGGAATCATATATTTTTTTGAAATCCGAACGAAAATTTCTAGCCAGCCATGTATGATCATCCAGAATCCAATATCCTTCAACCATTTTGGTGCTGTTATCATTTAGAAACAATCGTGCAAGGCGCGCATATCTTTGCGCATAGGTTTCATCATTGAGATAAACACCATCTTCGACAAGGATGTCGTGAATGTAGTTGATATCCCGCATTCCCTTGACCTTGGCATGGATCAATTCAGCATTGATAACATACCAGCCTCGACCGGGAAGATTGCGAAATATCCTATTGGTTTTTTCTGTGAAATGCCATTGTTTGTGTCGTTCACCATGGCGATTATAGGCAAATACTTCCTTGTCTGGCGACACAAAGATTACGGAATTAGTTCCGTTCTTTTTGATCTGGCAAATGAAACCTCGTTGTTCATAGAAGAACAACAACCGGGAAGGGATTGCTTTCTCGGCGCGCGGCGGTGTGATGTAAATGAAACGATCATAAATCATTTCTCGTTCTCACACTCATACACCATGGCCGGAATCCGTTCCGACGCCAGTTTAGACCAAATCATATAGGATGAGCACATTATTTTGTGCGATAGCTCGATATTAGCTGCATCCGCTGCAACTACGCCATCTCGCACAAAATTAGAATGCAACTGATTAACATTCTCGTTTATTGATTTCTTTATCGGTCGGTCATTCTTCGTAAAAGAAGATGACACTATGGAACCGATAATGAAACAAAAGATAAAAATAATGAAGTAATCATACTTTTTCATTACAAACCCCGCCATTTAGATTCCTCGTTATATCATAAAACGGGAACCAAAATCAAGACAAAAAAATAGCTCCCCGAAGGGAGCTATTAAGAGAATGAATTTTACTCTTCATCCTGTCCGACGATACCGCGAACCAATTCAAAGGCTCGCTCTTCGTCCTTGAGCGACGGGCGAATGGCAAAGGTTCCGACCACATCGAACAATTCACGAATAACCTTGACCGGCTTGGTAAACAGGGTCTTGAGTGATTCGTCGGTCGTAACTGTCTTCTTGGTGGACTCCTGAAACAGGAGAACATCAGCGGGAGCACCAAGCTTGATCAGAGCCTTGGAAATTTCCTTGCCGTTCTTATTGAGCCAATCAAGGTGTTCCGGGTTAAAAATGAAAGTCTCGGGACGATCCTCGACAACCTCAGTCGGAATTCCGGCCTTGGTCAACTGTTCGATCTCGATATCGGACAGACCGGAAGCACTGGAACGCTGGCGCAACTGAATGGATGCCGTGGCCTGTCCTTCCTTGCCATTGAAATTCTCGGGCTTGCCGCCCTTCTCTGCGCCGTTGGCGATGAAAATTTCGCGGGCGGTTTCCGTAACCTTGGTCCGCGCAGTTTCCTTGAGAGCCTTGAGGGCCTTTTCCGTGGCATCAATAGCCGCGTAAATTTCCAGCCCTTCGATTTCCACTTCAGCCGCCTTGGCCTTCTTGGCGGTTTCCTTTTTGACTACGGTCTTGGCGGTAGTGAAAAGATTCGGTGCAGTGGCCATATGAAAATCTCCCGTTG
>CALMQQ010000150.1 GCA_937871845.1 uncultured bacterium | reverse complement strand
GAGTATCTTAGCGTCGGTTTGTTTGGTGTCTTTGGAAATTACCAGATCGTTCCTTAAGCTATATTTGTTGGACTTTTCTTCAGTCCCGTTGAGCTCCGCGACAGCTGTGTTGTACAACAACCGAGCGTCATTCATCCACACGTTAAGCTTCGCTTTCTGATCTTTGTTCGGGTAGATTCGAGTAAGCCTTGATCGGTGGGTTTTGGTTATCGATGTTTGCTTCCCATGAGCTTCGATTAAGTCTTCCCAAAGAAACGTGGTTTCGGGATCTTGGATTTTTTCGATGTTAGTGTAAAACCAAGATTTTGGGTGTTTTTCGTATTCGACGTGACGTTTAATCTCCGGGGTTAGGTTTATTTCTTGGAGCTTTTTCTTCGATTGTTCAACGTTGGAGTCAATCCAGTAAGGACTTTGTTTCAGCATTCATTGTCTGGAAGTTTTACTATGAATAAAGTTCTTATTTGAGATTTTAACCAATTTTTGGTTAAATGATAGATTTGAATAGGTTTTGGTCAACAATTGATAGCCTCGAACAACATCTTTGCATGAGGTTCGCAAAACCCCTTGGCAGACTTTACGTAATTTGCACAAATTAAATTAGCGCAAGACATTACAGTTTTTCTAAGATTAAACAAGGGTTGAATTTCAATTCTCATTAGCGTGAAACGTTACAATAGTCGTATATCGAGAACATAACGAACAATAAACATGTCAACGCCATCGTGATGCTCAAAGATTTCATGTATTTAACAATCGATTGATCGATACAATCTAATGGTTCTTTGGAGTATCGAAACATTATCAATTTTCCTAGCGAATTATTAAATGGCTCCATTAACACAAAAAATGTCAACATGGCAAAAATTAGGCAAAATAAGAAAACAAGCTTAAGTCGTTGATGTCTATCGCCCATCCAGTATAGATTATTTTTGTTTTAGTGGAAATGACCACTTTAAAAAACTGGTAATCATGAGTATTCCATTTCCGCGGCCGTTAACGCGGGATAGGCGTAATTGCGGTAAAGATGTAGCAGATTTGGTGGCTTGTAAAGAGGATTCAAAAGCCGTGACCAAAACGCCGAAAGATCTTCCCTGGAGGGCTCAAAAGGCACCCAATAGTTCTGATTTTTATCCTTTCACGTCCGAATCCGATGGAGTAAGCGACATTAACAAGAATGGTACTGGTCAGTCCGGGACCAAAAGTCTTAGAACTCGGAGCTCTAAATCCAAGTATACAACACCTGAACCAGTTTTTAATGATGACTATGATCGGGCATCTGATATTCAAAGTATGGCTTCAGGTTATAGCGGTACTCGTCATTCGGATCTACGAAGTAATGATGATCATAGCAGCAGCGATGGACGTAGCCCTAGTGTGGCTCAAAGCCCCAATATTTTAAGGACATCAACACCCGAAAAGACACCTTTATATGAATCGCATTCATCACCGTCTCGAACACGAGTATCAGAAGCTCAGACACCGAAGTCGACAATAACACCCAAGATTCTTCTACGGAAAGAAACACCTGTTTCAACGAAGTCTACGCCACCTTATCGTTCATTAGGACGATCTACGCGCGTAGAGACATCCAATGTGAAATTTACAAGAGCCGAATCCCCTGCACGAACGCTTGTTCGATCTCCCGGACGTCCATCTCCCCAACGTGAATCAAGCCCTACCGGTGTATTGACACCAAGATCTTCAGTTTCTGTTAAGCGTCTAACGCAAAGTCCTGTTCGATCCTTACAAAGATCTGATCTAAGATCCCCCAACTTGACAATTAATAGTTCATCTTCGGATGGTATTGCGCCAGAAGAGCAAAGTGTTGCTGATATTCCTGATGTAGATGTCGAGCTTGACGCAGAGAATGAACGGGTTGAGGATGAACAGCTTAACGCTAAAGCATATGAAGGGAGTGAACAACTCGATAATGACATCAATAT
>CALMQQ010000149.1 GCA_937871845.1 uncultured bacterium | reverse complement strand
CATCAAATGTGCTAATGCTACGGCAGTATTATATTCTACAATTTCATAATATTCGACTTTCATCGCTCCTGTGTTCAATCCCATGTCCATAGAAACTTCATCAAGTTCTGTTTTGACTAATTCTTCAGCTTCTTTAATTAAACCTTCCATCCCAACACATTTTTTCCCGTTAATTGCGACATCTTGTAGCATTTCAGCAATTTCTTCCAATCTTTTAACATGTACTTCTGTCTCAGCCAGATGATCTTCAAATGCTGATTTCATAGTAGAATCCGTAGTTGCATCAATCATAGTAGGAAGACCTGTGGAAACTAATTGTTTCTCCGCACTGTAAAGGTCCTTAAGTACATCGACAAAGAGTTCATGTAGAAATTCATTTTTCATAATGAAAATATTAAAAAGTAGGGTATATATAATGATAAGCTGGTTGGGATAAATGGTCAATGAAGTTTACGGAAGTTTAACATGGGATTGGGAGGATTTTTACATTTCTTACTTTCTTAATTTCATCATCTCTTCATTTTCTATAATTCGCCTAATTGGTATTACAACACAAGTTAAATAATTAGATACTCTGCTAGACTTTACCTGTTTAATTTGGTTTCCTCTTACTTAAAAAGGATGTTAAAATTTAATATGAATACATCTCCAAAAAAACAAAAAAGTATTTCACAAAAGAAATCTTTGTCATCAAAAGTAATAAACAGAGATTTTGGAACAAACGTGGACAGAGACCTAGGAAAATACCTTCAAAGAAGAGGATTACCAGCACTTGCTGAAATCCTAAAAATTGACAAATAGAACTTCAATACAACAACCCCTACATTTTACGTTACCTTATGGAGATTCGCATGTTGAATTCTGCATTCTGAATTCCTTAGTTTCTTAATTTCCACATCTTCCTCACCCCCTTGCCTTTCCCACCCCATTCTTATAAAATTTATCAAGTATCTCAAAGACTTTGATTTGCTGAAAGAGCAGAAATTGTCGCTTCGGCTGCCAGCCAACCCCTTAAAGGTTGAAGCAGATGGAGGAACTGTTGTACTAGTAGCCTTTGGTGCCCTCCACAGCAAATCAGATTCAGAATTCTGAATTTTGAATTTTGAATTTCTAAATCTCTTCATTTCTTCATTTCTCCAACCTCTCTTTCCCCCACATATTGAAATTACGTCTTCTCATCAGGTATAATCCAAAAATCTTAATTAATAAAATGAATAATCAAGAACAAGGACCAGTTTACGACTTTGTGCCAAATGACACTGGACGAAGACTCCTTATGACAGGCTTACTATCAATTGCAAATGGAATATCAGTATGGGCAGCTTACAGTTTAGTGCAAATGGATAGTGAATTCGCTTCAATGGCAACTAAATTTGTAGCCGGAATACATGGATTACAGATAGCATCCGCAGGTCTTCAAATAATAAGAGATTTAAGGACTCCTGATCCTCGTCTTCATGATGGAGGCGTAATGGCCCGAGGATGGAGAGAACGAATAGCAAAAAGAAATTTGGTATTTAATGTAATGCCACTATTTGTTTCACTAGCAACTTTATCGGCTTTATACGCTGGAAACTCAACACCAACACCGCTACCAACTCCTGGAGGAGAGATACAGGTGTAACCTTGATACATATCTTAGATAAAGTGTTGGAATTTGGAATTATTCATTCTGATTTTTTCCAACCTGCTCTTCATCCAATTCCATATACGGGAATATCTCTTTTTGTATCGTGTAATGATTTTCTCGATTCTTGTTTCTGGGTTAGTTAAAATTCCTGAGGACATTCTTCCTTAATTTATACATACTTATAACAAATAAGTTCCTAGTTCACTAGGAACTAGGAACTTTCTTAGTTTTCCATGAAATACGTTTAAACAAGTGTATGGGTTTGAATTTTGAACTTCTTCATATCTAAATTCCTACATCTTTTAATTCCTTAATTTCTACATTCCTAAATCTCTTCATTTTTCCTTTTGTAATTTCTCTAAACTTCTAATCCTTTTCTCTGCTTCTTTTTCTTTGCGTAGGATTTCTTTAGGATCATCAGTACTCTTTATCAACTCAATTTTTCCTAGTTCGATATCATTAATGAAGTCTTTCATGGAGTTTGAATAACTTAAGTAATTTGAAGTTATATTAATTATATGCTTTTATTATATTTTTTTCTGAATTCAGGATTCTGCATTCTGAATTTTTTCAACCTGCCCTTCATCTAATTCCATATACGGAAATATCCCCTTCTTATACCTAGTAATTATTTTCTCGATTCTTGAGAATGGGATGGTTTTGGTTTCGGGGAGTAATTCGAACTTGATTTGTGATGGGAATTTGTCTTGCCATGCTCCTTTTACTAAATATTCTCCACCTTCTGATACTGGTTTATAAGGTCCACTGAATTCATAAGTTGAAGTGTTGTAGAGAAATAGCAAATCAGCAGGAGTAATACTTTTCACAAGTTGTAAATAATCTCGTTCTTCTCCGAAGAGCATTCTTTCAAACACTTCGTCTTTGGTTTTTGAGTTGCAGCGGAAGATGAAGGCTTTCATTTTTTATTTAAGTTAATAAATTTACCACTCAAACACCTCCACAATGTTCTGAATCGCATTTCTTACCCTATCAACGATGCTTTCACGCTCTAATATTCCAGTATTTGAATTTTTCAAATCAATAATTTCTTGCCCCAGAGGTAGTCTTTGAGTATATAGATATTAACCAACAAGACTTTCAAATTTTTCGATTGGAATATCCTCTGTCTTTGCAATGTCACGAAGTGCTTGGGATCTCTCACTTTGCCAAAATTCCTGGAATGCTTCTTCCACATGACCTGATGTTGATATTGATGGTAGGCTCTCTTCTATAAATTTCTTGATTAACTCTTTCTTTTTTCTTAATTTAATATCTCTATCGAATAATTTAAGAATATCTTCCTTCTTAATATCCCTAACGACATCAGAACTTATCTCTTTAAGTCCAGAAATCAAGAAAATGATATAGTCAAAATTAATTATATCTCGAGAGGTTAACTCTAGTTCGAAATCAATTTGATCTAAAATCGATTCTTTTTCACTAGCGTCGTTTTTAATACTCTCGTAAATATCCAGATACTTACTTTGGTAATCACTAAACTCTTGTTCTGTAATTCCTAAATCCTCGAAGTTAAATTCTGCGAAAGTTTCTATAGAGGATTTTATTCTCAATAAATCTCTGAAAATTTTCACGAAGACTGCCTTTTCTTGTTCTCCCTGCAGTCGGTCGACAGAATCTACAGTTGGAACTCTAACTAACAAATCTTTAATCTTAGACTCAAATTCTTTGGCCTGTTCTTCATATGGTCTGTTGAAAACAATTTCTTTAGCGTTCTCGTCACCGAATAACGCCAAAGCTTGATCCGTTTCTAATTTCAAATTTCTGAACGAAACAATATTTCCGTGAGGTTTATCTGAATCATAAA
>CALMQQ010000148.1 GCA_937871845.1 uncultured bacterium | reverse complement strand
GGTTGTTGCTGTTGTAAATCTGTCTCGTTTACAGAAAAAGAATTTTCAACTGAAGTTTCACCGGAAGATAAGTCCATTACAGGAAGGTTTTCTTCATCTGGCATTTCTTGAGCATAACTTTTTCGCACAACATCTGCGTACGGATTAACCCCAAGATCCTCCACTTCAACAGACACTCCGTCAGTATCAATTTCTTCAATGCTGTGAGCTACATCGGAATCTTCAACTCCTTCTGTTTGTTCTGAATCATCTTCCAGAGGTTGATCGTCTAACATACTACTACCTAATTTATTATCTTCGTTATCAGTGGTGATTTGTGTCTCATTGGTCTGAACTTGTGCACCAGAACCTAAATCATGCATAGAATCAAGTGTCTCGACTGGTTCTGCTGATTCCGAACCTATCGTCTCAGTAGGAGGAGATTGAGTATTACTAACAACTGGTTGAGAGTTTTCAACGACTGGAGGAATTATCGCAGTGGGATTTGCCTGTGTTTCTGTCACTTGTTCTACTTCAACGGGAGGAGTTTCAGGTTTTGAAGAACTTTCATCATCTATTTGAATCATATCTTCACTAAATGTTGCTTGTGGAGGCGTAGGCAAAGCCTCTCCAGAATCCTTCTTCGAGTCTCCAGATAATTTCTTAAAGAGGCCTTTTTTCTTAGCAAGAATTATTCCAACTACAAAAATTACGATTACTAGGATTATTAACCCAATTGCAATAAATCTAACTCTATTAGAGAATGAATTGTCTTCTGTAACCGCTTCTTCTACAGGTTTTTCACTTACTTCAAAAGTATATTCTTCACTTTCATATATTTCTGGAAAATCATCAGCAGATATTTTTATAAGAAAAGTATGCATTCCAGGTTCTAATGAAGTAGTGTCTACCTTCACAACCCAGAAGCCATCTTCGTCCGCTTTTGCAAAGTAGCTTTTTGGGTCAGATTTTACTATAACTTCAATATCAGCATAAGATTCAGTTCTTCCATTTATCGTTAAGTCCTCACCTGCATCGAATTTGGGCACCTCAGTGTATCCATACGACTCAGTACCTAGAGTAATAAACCCGAACTTTTCAACCACGGATGGTGTCTTTTGCTCAATGTCAGGACCTTCAGGGATTGTAGGGTTTGGAGAATCATCAGTTTCAGATTTTGTTGTGGCACTCACTGTTGTCGAAAACGCTGAATAATTAGAACCATCGTATGCACGAACCTTGTAACTATAAGATGTTTCTGGTTCAAGACCATTATCTGAGTAGAATAATGAGCTAACTACTGCCACCATTTCATTGTTACGGAATAGTTCGTAAGCTGTAGAATTCGCAGATCTATTCCAGGAGATATCAATACGGTCATCATTAATCACAGTAGCTGACAGTCCTTGTGGGACACCAGGTAA
>CALMQQ010000147.1 GCA_937871845.1 uncultured bacterium | reverse complement strand
TTTCAAAATATAGTGAAAACTGGAATTTAACGGACGAAATGATTCGAGTAAAATATAAATTTTTTCGAGGTTAATTTTTTTTAAAGTCCTCTGTTTGTTTTTCTCTTGATTTGTTGAAGTATTTTCAGACATTGTAGAGTAGTTTTAGGGCTGCAGAAAGTGCTTTTTTACACTTTAAAAATTAAGAGAAGGCTACAAAGAGTATCGGAATTCTGCTTGAGATAGAAGATTATTTTTTTCTGCTCGAGTGACGACAAAACCTCTCCCATGATATTGGTTGAGAGAAACTAATTTGCATCTTTAATCTTGAGGATCAAAATAGTTCCGCAGCCGAACCCCACCGAACAGGTGTTCGTGGAAATTAAACATCATTACAAATTGCAAAAAGTTGGAGATCTTACCCAAGTCATTCAATCCGTCAGAATTGTTCAGGCAGAAGCGGAAGCTTGGAATGTTCGAGCATTCAGAAGAGAGGAATTTCCAACGTAAATGATTTTGATTTCTGATTCTCAATTTTTATTGATTTAGAAATTTAATCTTTTTATATCGAATTCATTAACGCGTTTGACTGTAATCGAGAATCTCAATTGATATTGAATAAGATTTGCCTATTCATTTTGAACTTCTAAAAAATTTCAAATTTACTATTCCTAGCACTAATTTCCGGTCATTCCTAGCTAAAATTTTTTCCATAAGTCGCGCTAAAATTATTTTGACTCGAAGCAATTTACACCACTTCTGGAACCAATTCTCCCCTTGCCTGGAACCACCTTTTCTTGTCTGGAAGCCATTTATGCTCTTCCTAGAAGGAACCTTTACAAAAAAAATTATTAATTTTCGACTGCGTAGTGTTAAATTTATTTCACATAGCATTAAATTTCAGCTTTCACTATAAAAAAAACAAAAAACAAGCAAAAACCAACTAAGTATCGAACATATCTCCTCGGAATGCTTTCGCATCCCAGCGAGCTGCATTTCTATAGTAATTCAAGAGGTTTGTTTTGGCTTGAATTGTTTGAACTGATTGAATTACTGTCGGTATGACTTTCTCTGGATGAGCGACTTTTCGAGTCTTGTACTGATGCTTTATAGCACCGAAAACTTCTTCAATTGGGTTTAATTGAGGGCTATAGGAGGGTAAATAGCGAAAAGTACTATCAG
>CALMQQ010000146.1 GCA_937871845.1 uncultured bacterium | reverse complement strand
ATATATAATAGGTACTCAAAGACATGAAGCTAGACGTGTTGATAATCAGCTCAGAGGTCGTGGTGGTAGACAAGGAGATCCTGGAATTACACAATTCTATACAGCACTAGATGATGAAATAATGCGTATTCAAGGTGGTGAAATCGTTAGCAAGTTGATGACTGCGACAAAATTACCAGATGACATGCCAATTGAGTCAAAGATTATTGGAAGGTCAATAGAAACTGCACAGAAGAAAATGGAAGGTGCTCACTTTGACACTCGAAAGCGAGTTGTCGACTATGATAATGTTATTAACCAACAAAGAGAGATTTTCTATCTCCGTAGATTAAATTTACTTTCATTGTCTGCTGATGCACTAAATAAGGATGATAAAGAAAAATCGAAAGAAGCACTTGATACCATCAAATTGAAAATTAAGGATTTATTAAATCAAGAAGTTGAGTTTATTATAAACGAACACTTCTTGGAACAGAGGGAAGACAAGATTGACAAAATAAAATTAATAAATGACTTTGCTGATTTAGCAGTAGATCGAGATTTGATCAAGTCATATGAGAAAGTAAGTGAAACGAAGCTTTCAAATAAAGACTTAAAATCCTTAGAAGTTGAATTTGAAAAGGTTGGAATTGCTAAAATCAAAAGAATATTGACCGATACTATTGATGATCTTTTAGAAACTAAATACAAGGAGTTTGATGAGGCACTTCCAGAAATCTATAAGATTGTAAATTTACAAATTATGGATCAACTTTGGACAGATCACCTTGATGCGATGGGGGATTTGAGAGAAGGGATTGGTCTACGCGGTTATGCACAGAGAGATCCCCTTGTTGAGTACAAAAACGAGGCATATCAACTATTCGAGAAATTTATAAATAGTATAAACTCACACTTCGCAAGGAGAATATTAAAAATCCGAGCTGTTGCAAAACCAAGAGAAGAGAAGAAAATGGAAACAAATAGTGAGGAGATAGATGAAATCTCAAATGAAACTCGTGAGATGGAAGCTTCTGCTCCCAAGGTTAATGTTCAAAACAACAGAGTTCTTCGTGAGTTAGAACAAGCAGCTAGGAAAAATATTCAAACAAATGACACATCTCGGGAAGAAACTAAGGTGAATAAACATGTCATTGGCCGAAATGATCCTTGTCCTTGTGGTTCTGGATTGAAATACAAAAAGTGT
>CALMQQ010000145.1 GCA_937871845.1 uncultured bacterium | reverse complement strand
AAAACGCTGATTTCGGGACCTATGTTAATACCGTGATAGTGAAACAGGATGGAATAGAAGTCGGTAGAGCAGTACACACTGTAAATGTAATGTGTCTTCCAGCAACAGGAATACTAGGTGATAATACAAACAGGATTATCATACCAGTAATAGCAATAATTTCGGGAATTGCATTCTTCGCACTAGGTGGTCACATATATGTTGGAAATCTAATCGGTAAAAGAAAAACCAATGGTGGGATTTTAACAGATTAGGATTTACTGATACAATCTAGGGTGTCGCAGTAGCGGCACCCTATTTTTTTATAAAATTAAAACTATGAACTGGAACAAAAAGAATGTATTAATTACTGGTGGTGCAGGTTTCATTGGGTCTAATTTAGCCAAATATCTGCTTCAGAACAAAGCAAACGTAACCATCTTTGATAATTTCTCCAGAAACAATGTAGAGAAAAATCTTCCATGGCTTGAATCCTTCGGTGGAGGCCTACAAGTCATTAGGGGTGATGTCAGGGATGAATTGTCGGTTACCAAGGCAGTCCAGGGTAAAGATTTTGTCTTCCATGAAGCAGCTCAAGTAGCAGTGACTGATTCTGTCGTAAATCCAATTGAGGATTTTGAAATCAATGCAAGAGGGACACTAAATGTTCTGGATGCGATGAGACAACACAGTCCTGACGCAGTCTTTGTTTTCGCCTCTACAAATAAAGTTTATGGAGGATTAGAAGAATTTAATGTAGAGGAGAAAAACGGTAGATATGCATTTTCAGATGATGCTCTATTAGAGGGTGTTTCAGAAGATGTTAATCTCGATTTCCATTCTCCATATGGTTGTTCGAAAGGAAGTGCGGACCAATATGTTCGTGATTTTTCTAGAATTTACGGATTAAAAACTCTAGTGTTTAGACAGTCATGTATTTATGGACAAAGACAATGGGGAACCGAAGATCAGGGTTGGGTTTTTCATTTCTTAAGAACTGCTTATCAGAAAGAAACAATAAAAATATTTGGTGACGGGAAACGAGTAAGAGACTTACTCTATATTGATGATCTTCTTCGTGCATACGATATGGCAATCGACAACTTGGAAACCACATCGGGTAAAATTTACAATGTTGGTGGTGGACTTGTGAATTCTGTCTCTTTAATTGAAGCATTAGATGTCATCGAATCAATCCTTCAATCCAAGGTCAAAACTGAATTTTTCCCATGGCGACCTGGAGATCAAAAAGTGTTTATCAGCAATAACAACAAGGCATTAAATGATTTTGGATGGGCACCTCAAACAAGTGTCCATGAAGGAATTGGTAAATTGTATAACTGGGTTCAGGAATTATCTAAAGCGTAACAGTTTTGTCTACAAGTTTGGCTGACTCTAAGTTGTTAACCGAGGAAATCCACAACTCTCCATTACTTACGTAGTTGAAAATATCCTTAGTCAACCACCGATAATCGAAAGATTCTGCGTCAGTCTGAACTAATATTTTCATAACCTTTGAAAAAGGATCCACAAGAACAAGCTCTTTCTTGCCTTCGATGTTTCTGATATAAGTTATGTTGTTAGTCTCTGGTTGGAAATGAAATGTAGATTTCTCAATATTGTCATTTGTTATTCTTTCGATTTGTTCGCCAGAATAACTATGAATAAATAACTCACCATCGAGAGTTAATGCTAAGATATTTCCATCATCATTTACTGCTTTTGGTTGAGATACTCGTTTTTCATAACCTGTATTATATTTTATAAGGTTTGTCGTACGATTGAAGCGGATATTGTTAGTGTAAATTCCTTCTTCGGCTAAATTTGACTGTTCTTTACTTACAAAGCTAAATATAAATTGATTACCATCTTGGGAAAGTAATGAATCCTGTAATTCTCTATTCGATAGGTCGTATAAAATACTTTCTTGATTATCGTCTAAATTGGTTTTTATAATCTTGCTGTCACTTTCGTTTTCTCTTATAAAAATTCTAATATCTTTCCTATAATTAACTAAGTCTAATTTCCTCGCAGGCTGATCAGTCTTTGTCGATATTAACTTTGTCTCTTCTCCTAGGAAATCAACCC
>CALMQQ010000144.1 GCA_937871845.1 uncultured bacterium | reverse complement strand
TATTGTCCTTTCGGGACGCTATGCCGATACGCGTTAATGTCTCTTTGATTTTGAGGAAGTTGTCTGGTTGTGGTAGGGTGATTTCTACACCTACACCTCTGAAGAGGTCGCTCATAATAATGTCACCTTCTTATTGTTATGTTTCACTGACCAAGTATTTATAGGCCAGCGAAACCAGGTGATGTTATTTGGCCTTCCCAGCGCCTCCCGCCTCTCCTGTCTTGCGAAGTTCTGCCAACTGTTCCTCAGTGAACAACTTGAGGTAACCCGTCGCGATTCTTCTGTTGCAAGAATACAACTCCTGGATCAGATCGAGATCGTTGTTCTTCTCAGCTTTGTGCCACTTGGAAAAGCGTTTGTTGGGGCGAAGCACTGTCAGGTAATAACGATACTGTGCTTCCTTGAAAGCACCGGGAAGTCTGTTCATTTCATTTGCATGAAGAACTGTGTCTGGAAAGTACGAAAGACCTCTATTGACCATGAACGGGTTGTATTGCTTTTCAGCTTGTTCTGGAGTCAGCTCGGGATGATTTCGTATCAGATCCTTCTTGTCTCTTGAGACAGAGTTGATGAAGTCGAACGGGGACAGATCACTCATCTTCGTCTGGCTCCTCTGCCTCTTCAAACTCTCGATACATGTTGTAAAGCGATTCACCCGAAGCCATACGGCCGAGGTAGTCCTTGCAGTCGACACAGATGTGTTTTACGAGCACACCTTCTGCTGTCTTTACCTCGAGCTTCCAGTCAGAAACAGGTTGTGGACAGAAGAAGCACGCTTCACTTTCTTTCTTTTTTCGACCAAGCCCAAGCATTCATTGCTCCCATTGTTTCTAACCACGACTTGGTCGCAGCATTTAAGATTTCATTGAACATTATAACCTGGTTTGGGCCTGGTGTCAATAATTCCTTGCATTCTTCTGGAGTTATGTCGAGTGTTATTTTCATGGTTCATCTCTTGGTAGCATGTCTTCATCTACGAAAAAGCCAGGGCGATATATTTCTTTCCAGTCTCGCCAGAACAACCTGGCCTTTAGGTGTCGTTTGTAGGAGTCACCCTCTAGGAATGAAAGCTTCCAACTCCATAGAGGATCTGTCTTGCGACGGATGAGCAGAAGAAGCTCTGCCCGATCCCACCACACGAGTTGATTGATCCAGATACAATAGCCTATGATGGCTGAGAATACCGAAAGCAGGATGATCTTGCCCGTGCTCGTGAACAGAAGCGATACGATCACTTGAACACCATTGGTTCAGTTAGGTAAAAATATAAATACATTATATCACCATATTTGAGGTTGTCAATATGTTTAACAAAAGTAAATATACCACTTGGTACTTCAATTTGATATATTCAAGGAAAATCAGAATACTTGATGCGAATTATTATGAAAAGCACCATATTATACCAAAATCACTCGGTGGTTCTGATGAACCAACAAATCTAGTACGACTAACTGCTAGAGAACATTTTCTAGCGCATTGGTTATTGACTAAAATGTGTGTAGACGGCAAACACAAAAGAAAAATGTCAAACGCTTTGAATAAAATGCGGCGGAATAATTCTAGGCGCCGCAATGTCATTTGGTCAAAATGGCAATATGAAATTATGCGAAAAGCAGCATCCGACGCTCAGAAAGGAAAAACATTTTCGAAGCAACATAGACAAAGATTATCAGAATCATTAAAAGGAATTAAAAAAACTGAGGAACAAATCGAAAAACAACGAAGATCATTGATAGAAAGTGGAAATGCTGCTGGTGCCAATAATGGTATGTATGGTAAAAAACAAACTCAACAAACAAAAGATAAAATAGGCGCAAAAATAAAAGGTACAAAATGCTGGATTAATAACAATTCAACCAGTAAACTAGTTAACTCACCTACAGTATTAGAAAATGGTTGGAATTACGGCAGATATTTCAGTGATGAACACAAAGCAAAAATATCTGCCGCAAAACTTACTTGAAAGCGGTTTCTAACATCAATTCAACGATGCAAGCCATCATGTTGATTTCTGGGTCAGCCACGAAAGCATGCTTATACTGATATTCAGCGATGGTCACGATG
>CALMQQ010000143.1 GCA_937871845.1 uncultured bacterium | reverse complement strand
ACAGGTACTGCAATGTTTGGTGGGGTGGAGATTCGGAATTGAAATCGCTCCCATAGGTCATTCCGTGCTTTAAGCACGGAATCTCGTATGTCCGATATATCGCACTTATAGATAAAAAGGGACTCCGCGGTTAAACCGCGGAGTGACAGAGGTGTGGGGAATTCCTCAGGTCAACCTGCGGAGTGACGAATCCCTCGAGGTCATTCCGTGCTTTAAGCACGGAATCCCGTATATACATTCAGCACGAAATAGACTCATACAAGTCCTCCCACAATGGATTCGACCTCTCAATAAGTTCGATTTTCCAGTCTCGCTTCCATTCTTTTAATCTTTTCTCTCTATGTATAGCGCTCATCGCTCTGAAGTGAATCTCGTAATAGACTAACTTGTTAACATTATATCTAGCGGAAAACTTACATTTTATCTTGTGTTTGTGTTCATAGATTCTACGAACTAAGTCGTTAGTTACACCAATGTAGAGAACGCCACGTTTTCTGTTAGTGGTTATGTAAACGAAGTAGGTTTTCATAGTGAATTGTAATTGAATGTTCTGGAATAATTGTGAATTTTCGTCGTCACTCCGTGGCTTGACCACGGAGTCCTGAACTATCTGCTCAAACGATTAATTGGAAAAACGGGATCCCGTGGTCAAGCCACGGGATGACTTCCGGGTGGGATATTCCTCGTGGCAGGCAAGCCGCGGAGTGACAGCGGGGCAACGAAACCCCTGAGGTCATTCCGTGCTTTAAGCACGGAATCTCGTATGCCCGGTATATCGCACTTATGGGAAAAACGGAATCCCGTGGTCCCTCCCTGTGGCGCACTTATGGGAAAAACGGGACTCCGCGGTCAAGCCGCGGAGTGACAAAGGAGGTAGACATATCCCTCAATTTTCTCTAGGCTGATATTGAGGTTGATTTTCATTCTGTAAAATTGCACATTCGTTTAATTAGGCGAAACATTCGTATATACTGTCGTAGGTTGCTTTCAATGGCCCAAACCTTTTTTCTTGTTGGCAAGAAATTCCTCACAAAAAACCTCCCAATTTATACAACGTTTCTTTTCAAAACTACGAATCTATTCAGTAAAAACTTGGTTGGTCGCTACAAGACTTTCCGAGTAAAGTTCGAGGAAGACCATATTGGTGAAATTATCAATATAAAGCGCAGATTCAGGAAATTTAAAATTCAATTTAAAGCCAGGTCTAAGGAAAATGTAAAAATTAAGAAATTGAGAGATTTAGAAGTTATGGAATTTCTATTTAAAAGAAGTATAAAGTTTAAATCCGGTCTTAATAACTTGAATTTAATCAAGGAAAGACTAAATCTTGGATTAAGTCTTAATAGTTTAAAATCACTAAATACTATCCTTCCGAAGTTAAACAAAATAAACCTAAGTATCAAAAAGGTTTACTCTTTGTTATCGGAATTCGTAAAAACAGGTTATCAATTAATTGATAAAACAATACATTCTCCAAATTTCAACAAGTTACTAATCCTTGTATTTTTCTTATTTGGAGCGTTTATTGTCGAAGACCAACTGGACAGAAGCAAAATCACCCAAAAAGTTCCAGGAGATGAAAAAGCCGTAAATATCAATGCTACTGCTGATACAGACTTGGTTTTTGAATACGATTACGAGTTATCTACAAAAACAAAAATTTTGAAATACATTATCCATCCAGCCTTCGCTTCGGATGAGAATCAACCTCAATTGGTACTCACGGATTACGATGGCAAAAAGCTCAATCCACAGTTCGTTGTAGACCGAGAAGGTGAAAAATCCTTCTCGGTCAGGATTGCGCGAAACAAAATCCCTCCCGGAGCTTACGAGGCACTACTTGAAGTATACAAAGATGGAGTGTATTACCAGCAGGAGAAAGATTTTACCTATGGAGTTCTTTCCGTAAACACGAATAAAGCGACATTTATTCCTGGTGAAGAAATCACATTAAATATGGGAGCTCTGAAGCACGATGGACACACAATTTGTGACGCAGATTTAGAATTGAAAATTACTAGTCCGTCAGGAAAAGAATCAAATCCCGAAGTGAAACAAAGTGGTTTTTGTGAAAGAGACAATGTAACTAATGTCCCAGATTATCTAGCATCACACAAAGCTGAGGGAGTTGGAAAACACAAAATGACACTGGTAAACAAAGATAATGGTTATCAGATTGAAGATTTTTATGAAGTTCGGGCAGAAGTCCCATACTCAATCGAGAGGAAAGGGCCAAGTAGAATATATCCTTTTGTAGCGTATCCTATGGAAATCACAGTGATTGCGAATCAGGATTTCATTGGTAAAATCACTGAAAGAGTGCCAAAAGGGTTTTTAATAAAAGGATTTGAAACAACAAGCGAAGAAACATGGCAAACAATAACTTGGGATGTGGATCTCAAAAAAGGAGAAAACACTACATACTCTTACTTTTTTGATGCCCCAGATATAAGTCCATTTCTCTACCTGACAGGTCCCCTGTCAATAGGTGATTATCAAGAGGTCAGAATGTGGCAAATAGCAAGTGATGCAGACGGAAGCGGAACAAATGTGGTTGTTCCAACAGGTGTTTTGATGGGTTCAACAGATCAGACATTTACTTTCACTTACGATCCATCTGAAATTCTTAATTCTGGCGAGTTGGCAATCAAAGTTCCCACAAGTAGGGGTTGGTCGACACCACAAGGTAGTGCAGGAACTGCAGGATACACTACTGTTTCAGGATCTGGGAATACGACTATTGGGAATGTACTCGTATCGGGAGACAGTACTTCCCAGGGTGTTTGGACATTAACAGAGGATGATTCTGATATGTGCAACACAACCGCTAGTCCTTTTGTGGATACAACTACAAAAAAGGAAGGTGCTGGTGCAATACAGTGTAATAACTCAAGCTCAGCACTACCTGACGATACGGATACTTTCTCATTTGATGCGTCCGCACAAAATTGGAGTAGCTATACTCAGATATCTTTCTGGTTGAGATCAACTAAAGCACTGACTAGCGCTGCCGGAATTGACTTCGGCTACGATAATAATGCTGCATTCGGTTCTCCAACTGCCATCTTCGATACAGGTACCGTATCTGCAAATACTTGGACATATTTCGTTTTTGATATGACAGGTACTCGTACTGCAATCACGGCTTTTGGACTGATATGTGATACTACCGGTTGTGACAGTAATACATTTTGGCTTGATGAGGTGATGGTAGGACCTGGAAGTCCCACGTTTGTGGCAAATGGCCCTGATGTGGATATACGTGCAAGATTTTTAGATCTTGCATCAACGGATACGGTTACTGTGACTTACGGTGCCGGAGGTGGAACAAGTGGTGCAGATGTGCCTAGCACTAGTGGTATTGATGAATTCACTACAAGGACTAGATTTGATGCTGGGGGGACCTTGACAAATATTTCATCACATCCAACGGTAAATGTCGCGAGCCCAGCGATAGATATTTCGGGAACATGTAAACAAGATGACCAAACAACAAATTGTACAGATACAGGGACGATAAAGGTAGCTATTAATGGTTCTATACAAGCACAAGTTCAAAACACTGTTGCGGGAACTTGGACAATTTCAGGATTAACAAGCCCAAATAATGGTGATGTGATAACTGTATTTATTGATGGAGCTGGAGAGGCTGACGAAGCGGTTGCTGTGACCACATATGATGGTAGTGGGAATGTTGAGGGTGTGGAATTGATAGAACAGCGACTGACAATAGGAAATAATGACAATAGAACAATAACAAATGCTAACCTAAGTCAGTACGATAACAGTGTCTCTGCAGACGAAGATATATTTTACGATGTTGATGCTTCAAACGATTTGACTCTTAATGATACTAGCAAAAGCTCAGCTGAAATATATATAAAAAGTGGAAATACATATAGACCGGACTCAACAAGCTCTGGGAATATTACAACTAAAGCACTGCGGATAGTAGGGATATTAATAGCGGATGGTAATACTATTAATCTTACAGGAGGTGGTTCCCCACTTGTCATAACAGGGGGAACGCTGAATGAGGATACCTCGACTTTTAAATATACTTCTAACTCAAATGTTTCCGTTGCAGAACTTACATACCATAATCTCGAGATAAAACCTTCAGCAGTAGGAAACCCTACATATATAATGGATAGTTCTGGCAACCAATTAATTATGAACGATATATCAATCGGAGATGGAACTAATCCTGTTAGTATAGATTGGATATCTTCCGGAGGATTTTCAACAATAAGGGGGAACATTACCCTGAATAATAATTCTACTTGGATAAAGAATAATCAAGAGACAATTCTGGGTGGCACGAATAGTATTGTTATAACCGACAATAATAGTACTAAGCAGGATTTAGGAATATTGGAAGCTAATAAAACAGTTCAACTAGGGAGTTCTATAACTCTAACTAGGATAAATATTGGCGAAACTGGTGCGTTAAACCTTCAATCGTCCGGTTATAATTTAAAAATAACAGGTTCTGGGACAGGCTCTTCTCGACCATTTATTATATCGGGTAATTTAAATGAGGGTACAAATTCAACTATCGAGTATGCAGGGGGATCTGCTACGGAAATCCAAGCCGAAACATATAATAACCTCACCCTAAACCAAACAGGGACTACATTCACTTCGAGTGGGAATTTAACTATCACAGATATTTTTACAATTAATGCAGGAACATTTAATGCTGGGGGGAATCTGATATTGCTCCAGGGAACAAGTACCCCATTTATCATTAATGGTACATTTACTCCCTCAACATCGACAGTAAAATACAATGTATACGATGATATTTCAATACCTGCACTAAATTATTATAATTTAGAGGTAGGTACTAGTCTTGGATTAACAAATGTGACTTATACTCTTAATTCTGGCACTCTAAATGTTTCGAATAATCTAACTATTGGATCTACAGCACCATCAACACTTGTTTTTGACATAAACACCAACGATGCTGAAGTAACAGTTGAAGGAGATATACTTGTTAACACTTATGGTACATATTCAGCGTCCTCAAACCAAGCGGCACCTCTAAGTGTAGCAGGAGATTTCACTAATAATGGAACCTTCACACACAACGATGGCAAGGTAATCCTCGATAGTGCAGTAGACACATCTCAAAGTTTGAATGGTGCAGTTTCTTTCCACACTCTCGAAATCGCTACTGGTGATAGAGAAGTAAAGTTGGGGACTGCAGGTACAAAATCTATTGTTGCTAATGGTTCTCTCACTCTGACTGGAACGGATTGTTCCAATATGATGCGTTTTAGGACTTCTGCAAATGGAGTTCAAGCGACTTTAGCTGTAGATGTATCAGCAAGTGCATCGGTCTCGCATGTTGATTTACAAGATATTAATTTAACAACAAAATCCGTAACTGCAGGCAACTCAGTCAACTCAGGCAATAACAGTGCAAACTGGACAATATCCCCCAACGGTTGTATTGGAACTTCCACAAACCAAGACACAACAGGCTCATCTTTCCAGAGAAAGGTAATCTATGATGATCAAAATTCCAGATACTGGAGTTTCAATCATGATGGAGATGAGATAGAGGTGAAATATTCTAGTGATGAGGGTTCAACTTGGACAAATCCAGCAACGACTGCAAGTGGTCGACTTCCATATGACACAAATGACTTTTCAGTGTGGTGGAGGTCAATAAGTACAGTTGAGTATATAGTAGTTGCCGTAGCTGATGGCGGGAGTATTAAGCTCCGCCAGGGTACTTTGAGTGGAACGGATGTTACTTGGGATACTGACGTATCCATCGCTATGGATGAAACTGGCACATATTCAAGACCTTATATATCATTTGATTCTGCAAATCATATCTGGGTGGGTGCAACATATAATGACGGAAGTGACTATGTCTACAAAACCGTCGTCTCTGCAGAAGCAGCTTCAACAGATCCATCAACCTGGACTTGGACTA
>CALMQQ010000142.1 GCA_937871845.1 uncultured bacterium | reverse complement strand
CAGAGTGTGTAGAAATTGGAAGTAACTCCAATTGTCTTTTTCTATTGGGATTTTTAATTTTATATAGGAGATCTGTAACAATTGCAGTTTCGCTTCCACCCGATGGAGCACCTACAACAACATCGATTTCAGGATGCTTGTCTGTAACCAAGTCTGCAAATGCTAGTACTTTCAGAGAGTTTTCAATTTCTGGCATCTTGAAAACCACATCATCTCGTCCCAATAAATCGTTTGTAGTATCATCAACAATAGAAAGTATTTCTGCTGAATTAATTTCAACTCCTGACTTATGGCCAAGCAAAGTTAAATAGTACTCCTGGGTAATATTAACCATAGAATTGAAAATCCTCTCTCTCCTTTCTACGTACTCTGCATTTTCAGTTAATTCATACCTATCCTTATATGTGTATGAATGATATAAAGTGCTTATATGGTTACGTAAATGGTCAATCACTCCGAGATATTGTAGATAGTTTTCATCTTCATATCCTTCTGAAAGTTGCGCTATTGCATCATTAACATCTTCTTTTATGACTTCTAACTTCCACTGTGTGGGAACACTTGAGTCTACAGAAATATAATATCTCGCTCCTTTATGGGTGGGTTTTTGACCAGGAAAAGCGTCTAACCTTCCATCTTTCTGATAGTATGGTAACAATCCAGTATCAGATTCATCAGAGTCTAAGTTCTTACCTAATTTATAACTCCCTCGTAATCCTACTTGATTATTAGATAAATCAAAATCTCGAAGAGAAGATTTATTCCCCCAAATCGAACCTAGACCTAATTTTTCCCTTTGGTTACTGCTATTATTTTCAACAACATTGACTACTCCAGTTATATAGGAGTGTAGGTCGGCATATTTTAAGTCTAATTGCACTGAATTACTTGGTGCAAAAAAGGGAGGGGAGTATTCCCCTCCATAGTTTGTAATGAGTCTCACTGTTATATATCAAGTATATCTATCTGGATTACATAGTAACATATATATTGATTATATGTAAAAACAAATATACAATTTTGGTATTGGGTGGATACGGATCTATTTCTATAATTTCTAAATCAACGAAAGTCTTTCCAAACTACTACCCATAACATATGCTTGATTTGGCATAACATTACGAACTTTCTACCTCGTAGTCATTAAATAACAATAGGGTATATAATTGTGATATACTGCTGTTTGGCATTTTTTTATAAATCTAATAATGTGTGAATCATGTGGCGTAAACTTTAATAAATTAGGTGTGCCTGAAGAGTTTCGTAATTTCTGTTTGGGGACTGAAAAATTATTTATTATTTGGCAAAAAGTATTGGATCAAGGAGGTTATCATGAAGGGGACAAAGTATTAATCCCTTTCGGAGGTCCAGGGTCCATGCCTATTTTTTTTGATTCATTAGGGATCTTAACTTTTTCTGGAGATATAAGGCATGCTACAGATTACCCTAATCCAATTGAAGGGTTAGAAAGATTAAGAGCAAAACATCCTTAGGCAGGAGCAGATCAGAGGTTTTTTGCATGGGATGCTACAAAACTACCCCTTGCAGCATCTTCCTTTAAGTTGGCGATTGTTAATCCTCCCTATGGAATTAATTGTCCTTCAGAAGGCGATTTAATGGATTTAACTATAGGGTCTTTGTTAGAACTGAAAAGAGTATTAGCCGTAGATGGAAGAGCCTACTTTGTTTTTCCAGTAAATTGGGCTTCAGAATTTCAAAATAGGGTTAGTCAGGAAGCTCAACGCATGGAGATAAACCTTTTAAGTATGAATATCACTTCAGACCCATACTCTGAAAATCCACTTTGTTT
>CALMQQ010000141.1 GCA_937871845.1 uncultured bacterium | reverse complement strand
AAGATAGATATGACTCTGATATACCTGAGCAGTTCCGAACAGGAAGATTAGCACCGTTTTCAGAACTTACCCAACATGCATTACTTGATGTAATTGAACGAGAAAATGGAGGAAGATGGGATGGATTAGAAGATAGTGGCTATCTGATTCGAGTTCTTAATTTTGAGGGCACTGTAGTTGAGACTGATGATCCTGCAGTGGCTCTAATGACATTACATAGCACCATACAAAGTTTACTTGGTGAGAGAATATTATATACTACAGATGAAGGTGATGAGAATCCTATCACAAGTACGTCAGTACAATCCTATGAAGAAGTAGTAGCAATATATACAAACCCCAGAATGTTGAATAGACTTCAAGAAATTTTAAATGAAAAAAATATAAATATATTTAACTTATTGGGTATAAAAGATACTGACGAAAATCCTAAATTAGATATCCAAGTAGATCAAGCGACCATCAACACTTTTAATAATCTATCAGACTCAGATGTTCAGGGAACACCTCCCGTAACATCAACCCCCGAACCTACTGCAACTAGCACTGCTGAACCAGAAGCAACACCAATTTCAACTGCAGAACCAACCTTATCTCAAACAGCTACAGCAACAATTTCAGCACCAACTGCAACAGCAGCTTTTGATTTCGAATCATTAGAGGATCCTAGGATTTCAGACCAGTATGGTTCGGTAATTTACAAAGAAGGTGATGATTTTGTAGTTACTGAAGAGAGTTTTATTATAGTAAATAGAGATAATAGTCCTTCGCCTGAAGTAGTTGTAAAGCTGATGAAGCCAGACGGAAGTAATTATGGTGATGAAGTAGTAGTATATAGTGTAGCTGGGACAAGTAACGGTAATCAAATATCAAAAGGGACTTACTCAGTTCTAGATTTGCCACAATCAGTAAAAGATTTTATTAAAGATAATGTAGAAGGTCAAAACCAATTGCCAAGATCTGAATCACGTGTTGAAGTAACCACTGCATCTGTCACTCCTTCAGCAGCTGCTCACACTACAGCTACCATCACAACACAGGCTGCGACTGCTGAGGCAAAACAATCCCAAGAAGAATTAACTGCAACAACAGTAACA
>CALMQQ010000140.1 GCA_937871845.1 uncultured bacterium | reverse complement strand
CTCCTTATATAATGGACAGAGAATACTGTAGGTAGGTAGATCTTTTGTTTTCAGATTATTTAATTCCTCTGCATCAAACGTTAACTCTGGTGGATAATGTAAACTTTTCGCCAATACATACGCTCCAAAAACAACATCTGCAAAATAGATCAAACTCAAAATTGCCACAATCACAATCAAGGCGTTTAGTGGATTAAGTATCAATCCCGCCAATATACCCACAATCAAACTGATAATAATTAGCTTCTGTTTTCGGGTAAACGTATAAAGCGCAGATTCGGAATGCGGAAGTGTGGTGTGGGTTATATACTTTTTGTTTTTATAGATGACCCCCGACCCAAGCATTGAATCTCTTTCCGGTTTAATAGATGCAATCTTTGAGGAGAAAAATTTAAGTGAGAATGCGGTGGAGATAATTTGAAATGTGGTTTTCATGAAATTAACCTTCGATGTTCCATAAGCTCGATCTACAAAGTCAATCTCTACGTTTCCAATTTTATAACCCATATTCAATGCAGCGTATAGTAAAGGCATGTCCAATGCCCAAGGTTGCAAATCTTTTTTGTTTAATTGTTCAATTATTTCTTTTCTGAATACTTTTAGTCCGGATTGAGAGTCACAGTCAAGCTTCAACAGATACTTCCCAATCATCTGTGAATTGAGATTAGATAGAGCTCTTCGCAATAAAGACAGATGTTCCTTTTTTCTATCTGCCACAACCACTCCGTAGATTTCAGAAAGTCTGAACATATGGGGAAGTACCTCAGGTGGGTACTGCAGGTCGCCGTCAAGCATTGCAATTTTTTCAGATGACGCAAGGTTTGCACCTTCAAGGATAGAGTATGCTTTGCCAGGTTTCCCTGTCTTTGTGTGAAGAAGAATTGGATATTTTTTCTTAAATGATTGAATTATCTCAACCGTTTTGTCGGTAGAATGGTCATCAACAAAAATCATCCTATACGAAATCTTTTCGGATCTCAGACTCTTGTCTATTCTTTTAATTAATTCTGCCACTGCCTTCTCTTCATTGAGAACGGGTATGACGATTTCCAAATCAAACATATTTTGAAAGTCAAAAAATCCCGACGAATCAGGAGGGGCAGGTTAAGTTAGAATAAGTAATGCTAATTATACTAGATAGGTACTTCATTCGTAAACAGTGAGCACTCGGAGAGGGTGTGTCACTTTAGTAGGTTGATAGAGATTTCTAAGGGTATGTTATTGTTTGTCTGGTCTGTGGAGGTGGAAAACGTTGTCGGACAAAACATACCAACCTAAGATATGCTGTCAAATATCATGATTATATAAATTCAGTGCATTTCTCACTTTAGTTATGGAAAGTTTTTTCTTAGGGAATTTGTATTACACTCTCTGTCTGTAACAGTTTACCTTTCTGATCTATCAGAATTCCCTTGAAGCCTTGTTCTTTCAAAAGTGGTAGTCCTCTTTCTCCCATAGTAAATAATACGGTTGCCCAAGAGTCGGCTTCTATCGCTTTTGGAGCAATTACGTAAGTTTGAGTTATTTCATTGATGGGAAAACCAGTTTTGGGATTTATCAAATGATGGAAGAATCTGACTTTTCTTGCCCAACCCCCTGATCCGCATACACTACCATTCTCGAGTTCTATAATTCCTGTGTAAGCATCTTTCGGTAGTGCTTGGTTTGGGAGCTGACTTTTGTAAAGTCCTATTTTCCAGTTTTCTCCGTCAGGCTTCGGACCTTTGATTCGTATATCACCTCCTGCATTTATCATAAACGCTGGAAAATCCTCTAAGACATCGTATGCAAGATCAATCGCGTAACCCTTTCCAATACTCCCCAAGTCAATTCTTTGTCTTGGAGCAAATTGCACTGTTTTATTTTTTTTATTTAATTTTATTTGAGAGGGACTTGGTCTTTTCTCTACAAGAGTCTGTATATTTTCATAAAGATTGGGATCGTCGAGTTCTTTGAAGTTACGATTCGCACCGTAACCATAGGTTTCGAGTATGTCTATAATCGTCGGATCATAATTTCCATCTGTAATTTTGCTGAGCTCGAGCATGTACTCAATTAAGTAATAAAACTCATCAGAGACTTTCATTGGCTTTCCGCCTGAGTTATTTAGCGCAGACAGTTCGCTTTTAGGAGAAAATCGTGTGTATTTCTTTACAACTCGATCAAAACAACTAAATGCTTCCTGAATTTTCTGTTGGGTGTATACAGTTGGTTTATCAGAGAATAGAGTGATATGGATTATGGTATTCATAAATACCTTTTCCTGTTCAATTTTTCTTACTCTCATTCGTATTTCTAAGTTTGATGAAGTAGCTTCCCATAGATATCAAGATGACACCTAAAATAAGGGCAGCTGGGGCTCGGAGGTTATCAGTTATTGCTGTGACGGGAGTCCGACTTGGTAGAGGTATATCACTCGATGGCAATACAGATACGTTCAGATTGATGCTTGTAGAAGGAATTACTATGGTAGGTCCAGTTCCTCCGCCTCCACCAATCACAAATTCAACAGTAGTGGTATTTTGGAGAATATCAGCAGATCCCGAAGTCAGTAAATTGGAATTTTCTCGACCAATCGAAACTTCTGCAAAACCCGCTTTGAGTGCTTCTACTTGGATTTCTGCTACAACTCGACTAGTGATACTAGATGAACCAGCAGGGTTCTCGGCACTGATTGTGATAATTCCTTGTTGTTGTGATACTTCATTAATCGTGGAGTCGAAGAATGTGTCTCTAAAATCGACTTCGATACTATCCGTACTGTCATCAAAATCTACTACCCTTAAGAATTCAGGACTGAAAAGTATTTGTATAGAATATTGGCTAATTGGTTGGAGTTGTGTGTCTATCACGACTTGAATTTTCGAAGTAGTTCCAACTTCTAGTGTTGTTTCCTCAGAAGTCAGAGAAATCGATGGTCCTACAACCGCCGTGGTGGGTCCAGCTGTGGTAGGGGTAATGCTCCCAGGAGGAGTGAAAGGTATTGTTGGAGAGACTACTCCATCAACTTGAGCATATACCTTGCTAAGGAACAAATTCATCTGAATAATTGAAATTTTTTATATTGTAACTTTCAGGAATGCTGAAAGCAAATCTTTAAAATACTATATAAACTGTTTAATTTAACAACAAGAGAAATAAGTATTGCGAGGGTTGGGATTAAAGACTGTTGATAGCTTGAGGGAGATTATTGATTATATCGGTAGCGTTTATTCCAATCATTCCTAGTTCTTTTTTTGCTAAGTCACCCGCTAACCCATGATAATAAACCCCTAATATTGCAGCTTGGGAACTTTTGAGACCTTGGGAGAGCATTCCTGCAATTGTTCCGGTAAGGACATCACCCGAACCAGCCGTTGCCATACCTGGATTCCCAGTCGAATTGAATAAAATCAATCCATTTGGAAATGAAATTGAAGTATGTGCACCTTTGAGTATAATTATTTGGTTATACCTAATTGCAAAAGTTCTTTGTTTCTCAAGTCTTTGTATGGAATTTGTAGATGGGCCAACTAAATGATCGAATTCTTTGATGTGAGGAGTAAATATTGAATTTTTTGGGATTTCTTCAAGGATTGAGCGGTCTGCACTAATAATATTTATCGCATCAGCATCAATCACTATTGGATAAGTAACTTTTCTTAATAATGTCTTGATGGCTTTAATTGTTTCTGTGGATGTACCTAACCCAGGACCCATGGCGATAGTTTTATATACAGTCAGGTCAACATCTATGTTCTCAATAAAATCAGAATCGTTTGATATGTTTGTCATGGCTTCGGGAACTGATATTTGCATAATCTCGTAACCTATTGTAGGAACTAGTGCAGTAACTAATCCAGCACCGCTTTTTAGAGCAGATTTGGTAGTTAAAATAGCAGCACCCATTTTCCCTAAACTGCCTGCTACTACGAGTGTATGACCAAAATCACCTTTGTGAGAGAATTTCTCCCTATGCAATTTCTTCGAGAGAGTTTTTATGGATTCGGAGTCGATATATTGAAGATGAGTTTCAATTTTATTTAAATACTTCTGATCTAATCCAATTGGCAAAACCTTCCACTCTCCTACATAAGGATAACTTTCAGGGAGTAGTTGTGTGAGTTTAGGTGTTTCGAAAGTAAAAGTATAATTAGCCTGAATGACATCAGAAGAACTTGCTATAACTTCTGTCATCAATCCTGTAGGCATATCAACAGAAACGACAATATTATTTCGAGTAGCATTAATCTTTTGTACCACATCAGCCATCAGTCCTTTCAGGGGTCTGTTAAGACCTGTGCCTACCATTGCATCGATAATTATGGTTTTTGAGCGGATTTTAGGGAAATTGTTTATTGAATTGATGTACTCAATGGGGACAAGTGTCTGATCAAGTTGATCCAGGATTTTGAGAAACGTATTGTTTGGAGTTTTTGAAAGTTTCAGTACATAAACTCTACATTTATGTCCCATTTCACCAAGCAACTTGGCACAGTAGAGCCCATCAGCTCCGTTTTTTCCTGTTCCACAGAAAACTGCAAATTCAGAGTGATATTTTAGTTTTGAAGTTATAGATTTAAACAAAGCCAAGCCTGCTCGCTTTACGAGTTCTAACTCTTGAACATTTTGAGTCTGCAGAGTTGCAGATTCAAGTAATTTGATCTGTTGGGCAGTTAATATTTTCATTGTACTTATATTCTAAAGCAATGGGAGTTTATTACAACAGTAATATTATAAATTTGTTCTTTAAGGTGATCGAATTTCTATAAGTTTATCGATTTTGGTGTTTAGTTCATTAATATCAGACCGAAGTAAAGCCTCTGTCAATCTGAGCTCCGATAAATAATTACGCTCTTGCTTTCTGAGAGTAGCATGAATAATATTCTCGAGATGTTTTATGAAGATATCCATTTATCAAATTAATCTATTTAATTTAATAATAAAAAACTGAAAAATTCCTGAATATCTGTTATTTTTGTGTTAATAATGTCATATTTCTTAAATATTATTATGAATATATGGAATCAACTATTGTTATCAAATTAGGAGGATCATTATTGTCCAAAAGTGAGACGGATGTGTTTGACTATGGCTATTTATCAAGCCTGAAAGATGTATTAACAGAACCTAGTCTTCAAGAAACCAAATTTTTTATCGCGGTAGGAGGGGGATATACAATGCGGAAATATCGTGATTTAGCAAGAGAGGCGGGTGTCGTAGACGATATGAGTATCCATTGGGTTGGTACTACTGTTAACGTTCTGCATGCATATTTAGTAAACGCATATTTTGCCCAATTAGCTGACGAAGACGTCATAAAATACGAGGATTACTACGAAGGAGATAAAGAAAAATTCAAAATCGATCATAAAATAAAAGTCGGAGGTGGTGGTAGACCTGGTCATAGCGGGGATGTGGATGCCATACTTGCTAGTGATATGCTCGACTCTAAAATCGTTGTAAGCTTGAAAAATGTTGACGGAGTTTATGATGCAGACCCTAAGTTAAATCCACAAGCTAAGAGACTTTCGAAAATATCTTGGAAAGAATATCTAGATATAATTGGAAATAAAGATAAGCATGAACCCGGTGGAAATTATCCAATTGATCCTATTGCCAGCAGAATGGCAATGGAGAGAAATCTAAAATTCGTAATCTTAGGAGGAGATGATTTGGAGAACTTCGGCAAATATCTCAAAGGTCAAGAATATGTCGGGACAGAAGTTCCTTGAGACAATTCTTTGATTGGACTACAATATTCTAATTATTAGTCAATATAATGCTCAAAAATATAGAACATTTTGTAATTCACTTTATGATTTTTTGGTTAGTTGTAAGCACCATGCCAGGAGTATCAAGTCCTAATGGCTCCGCTGGTTATTTCATTACGGCATCAATTTATGGATTATTGATTTTAGTATTACCTGAAATACTAAGATTCTTTAGATTCCCAAAGAATGTATGGGGGAAATTATTAATAGGTGGTGGTTTAACTTTTATTTTTCTCTGGGTAATATCAGTGACTATCCCTGATGTGATGAACTTCTCACGAGGGTTCGTAGGTGACTTTGATTTTATTTGGTTTACAACACCTAAATTATTGACCTTACCAAATGCGCTCTCGGTAATAGGATTTGTTTCTGTCTTTTCAAACATTTGTAGTATAATTTTACAGTTCCTGAACAAAGGGAAATTCTAAATTTATAATTTTCAAAATGGATATAAAGAACATTCTAAACATTGTCTTCATCATAATTGGTGTATTGTTGGTTATTTTTATTCTTCTACAACAACAAGGATCTGGATTAGGTACTATGTTTGGTGGTTCTGGTGGTGGTGAAAGCTATCGCTCAAAAAGAGGTGCAGAAAAATTCTTTTTTAATGCAACCATCTTACTAATTGTATTATTTGTTGTTGTGGGATTGGCTATTGCTATAGCTAATGCTACTTAAAAATGCTTTTTTTACTACAATCGCTCCAAAAACTAATTTATTCGATTAGAAGTTACCTTTGGAATATTCCTGATTTATTATTTGTTGGTAATTCTTCTCCTGTAATCAGATTGGCAGATCTCTATAAAGATTCAAGACCATTTAGTCATTTTTTCACCATTATTTTCGTGACTGTTGGTTTTGTTTCTTTGGTATCTCAAAACGTAAATGCTTTCTTTAAAATAAATACAAATACTTTTGTTGAAGGGGTAATCGTGGGAGTCGATACCAATGGTGAACTTAGACAACTTAACAGAGTAAGTCCTTTAATCGTTAGTGAAATTCAGTTAGAAAAGGACCTGGGAGACTTAGTGTATGAAAGTTTGATTAAAATTGATCAGAGTGGAAATATTCGTAATGTCTTAATCGAAAATTACGAATCACTGGATAATGGAAGCCGTTATCGATTCCATTTACTGAAAGACGTGAAGTGGCATGATGGGGAGAGTCTTACTTCCAAAGACGTCTCTGCGACATTTAAACTACTTCAACAACTGGAAAATTCTGCTGAGACTAGCACTATTCATTCGAGAGCTGCAGTGAATATGAAAATGAACGTTATAGATGATTATTCCTTTGATATTTCATTCCAAGAAAACACGGTCATCCCATCTTTTTTCGAAGCAATGAGTTTCAAAATCCTTCCTGAACATATGCTAACTGATGTAAATCCACAGAATATAAACACATCTGATCCTATCCTTAATAGAAATCCAGTAGGCACAGGTCCTTTCCGACTACAGAGAGTAGAAGCTCAGTCTATTACGCTTAGAAGAAATCTACAGTACAGACAAGAGATTGCGATTGAGATATTAAAGTTTGATTTATTCCCAAGCGAAATTAGTGCTGTTAATGCAATCAAATCTGGTCAGATTCATGGTTTGGCAGGCATTAGCATAGATAATTTGCGAGATTTGAATGACAATTACGCCACACAGGTTCTCACAAGTGACGTTATTTATAATCAATACTGGGCGATGTATTTTAACTTGGACAATGAATTATTTGCAGAAAAAAAGTTGCGACAGGCAATCTCCTCCGCAATCAACAAAGACAGAATTGTCGAAACACTGCTAGGATATGCTGAGGTTTCGGACAGTTCAATTCCAAGAAGTTCTTTCGCATATGCAGATGTAAATAAATATTCTTTTGATCCAGTTAAATCTGCAGAATTATTAGATGAACTTGGATGGGTATTGCCTCCGGGTAAACTATACCGAGAAAAAGATGGTAAGCAGTTGGAGTTTGAACTTCTCTATGTAGACAATGAAGATCGAGAAAAGATTGCTACGGTCATAAACCAGGATCTCGCGGAAGTGGGTATAAATGTCAAAATAGTTCCAGAAAGTTTGGCAAAGGTTCGCGATGAGTATATTATCCCAAAACAATTCGGGTCCTTGCTTTTTGGTGTACAGACATTTATAGACCCAGATAGATATGAGCTTTTTCATAGTTCACAGATAAGCCATCCAGGACTTAATATCAGTTCTTATAGGTCATCGCGTGAAGTTTTGGCAGTTGTTCCAGATCCTGAGAAACAAGGTAGGGTTGTTACAAAAAAAATTCCAGAGATAGATGATATCCTTGATGACGCCAGAAAAATCACAAATAAAGAAACGAGAACAACCAAATACACACTCTTTCAGGAGATTATTGCAGAGGATGTACCGGTAATTTTCTTGTACCATCCTAAGGAAACTTATATAATTAACAGAAGAGTGAAGAATGTGGATATTTCGAAGATTAGCAATCTGGAAGAACGGTTCGATACTATTGAAAATTGGAGAATATATATTAATTAATTTAATTATTAAATAAATAAAATGTTTGCAGGATCAATGGCAGTTTTTGTAATTATTGGCGCAGTAATCTTAGGATTAGTTGGGTTTGTAATTGCCCTATACAATGGATTAGTTAAATTACGAGTGCTTGTCGAAGAGGCATGGAGTGGGATTGATGTACAACTAAAACGAAGATATGACTTAATTCCCAATATTGTCGAAACGGTAAAAGGTTATGCTAAGCACGAAAAAGAGACATTCGAGAAAATCGCAGAACTGAGATCGGCCGCAATGAAAACTGAGAGCGTTGAGGAAAAAGGAAAAATTGAAGGTGAACTTACTTCAACTTTGAGAACATTGTTTGCTGTTGCAGAAAATTACCCTCAGTTGAAAGCAGACGCAAACTTCCTAGATTTACAAAAAACACTTCAAACTATAGAAGAAGAAATACAAGGAGCAAGACGATATTACAATGGTGCAGTACGTGAATTCAATCTTAAACTTGCAGTTTTTCCAAACAATCTTATCGGTGGTGTTCTAGGATTCAAGAACAAAGAATTTTTCGAAGCTGACGAAGCTGAGAAACAAAACGTAAAAGTAGATTTCTCCGAAAAGGAAACCAAATAACGAATATGATGACTAAACTTATTAGTAATATTAAGTATTTTGTAGTCGCATTCTTATTAACTTTAGGTTACCTATTTCTCAGTCCGGGAATAGTCATAGCGCAGGAGAGAAGTTTTGTTTACGAAACAATTGATGTAACTATCGATCAAAACAAAGACTCTACAATGGATGTGACTGAAGTCTTACGTTATAGATTTAATGGGGAATACCATGCTATTACGAGAGATATACGTTTAATTTCCAGTGAGGCACTACAAAGGTGCAAAGAAAATCAATATTTATTATGTGGTGGTTTCGAGACTTTAGATTTGTTGGAAGTAAGAGACAATGATGGAAATTTACTTGAAATGGCAGATGATGACGAAATAACCTACACAAGTAATGGTAACCCAGTTGTCCCACCAAACAAATACTTGGTGTTAATTAAACAAGACGGGAGCGATAAAATATTCGCAATTAATTGGATTTTTTCTGAAGAAGGGATAAATTTTAACAATGAAGTAGTTACTTTCTCTTTAAAGTACAAGGTGTTTGGTGCCCCAGGGTATTTTGATGACCATGATTTGCTTTACTGGAACGCAATATGGGACAATCGCGATTATGTTGTTGAGAGAGGTCGTGTCACAATTAATTACCCAGGACCTGTAGATACTTCGAGCTTAGGTTTGACTGTCCCTGGTCATGGAACCGATTATTCTGTTGAGGCAGCAAACAACGGAACAAGAGTAATAATCACAAAAGATAATCTTCTTCCGGGAGAGAATTTAACTATTCTGCAAAAACTTCCAAAGGGAATGATTGATAAATACGCTACTTTAAACTTGAAGCTGAACCCTGAGGAACAGGATTTGGTCATTAACGATGTTACAAATTTTTCAGGAGTAAGTGAAAAAGTAGCAGGGTTACCTCCAGGTGAACATAAGCTTGTTTTTAGTCAAAATGGTCGAATTCCAAAAGAATTCAATATTAAACTAGAACCTGGAGAGATAAAAAATTTAGACGTAAGCCTCGAATTAACTCGAGAAGAAAGAATCAGACAGACAGTAATATTGGCTCTTAATCTTTTTGGGGCAATGTTATTACCCCTAGGTGCTCTCAAGATATATCAACTTTGGAAGACAAAAGGTCGTGATCATATTGATAAAAGTATTGTCATTCCTGAATACAGTCCACCTGATGAAATTAGACCATATTTGTTAGGATCGTTAAAAGATGAAATGGTCGATATTAAAGATATTACATCGTCAATAATCGACCTCGCTTATCGCGGATACATTAAAATTAAAGAATTTGGCGCGAAAGAAGTTTTGGGAATCAAACTGAAAAAAGCCGATTTCGAATTAATCAAACAAAAGGAATTTGACGACCTCTCGGAACCGGAGAAAGAATTAATGGATGCGGTATTTGGCACCAAGGAAAGGGTTACTACAAATGACTTAAAGAATAAATTCTACACACGTCTTCCCGGAATCAAAAAGAAAATTTACGAAGAACTGGTCTCTGCGAAATACTTCGATGACAAACCTGATAGCGTCAGAACTAAATATTTGGGAATTGGATTTCTGGTAATGATTGTTGGAGTAGGTTTAGTAGTGGCCTCTACGGTTTTGCCAATTTTCTGGGGGACCGGAATTGCCTTAGGAATATTAGGTTTGGTATTGCTCATTGTTTCAAAGCATATGCCATCGAAGACAGAGCTCGGATCCCAAATATTCCATAAAGTATTGGGTTTCAAAATGTATATGGAAACGGCAGAGAAATATCGTGTACAGAACCTCACACCTGAAACCTTTGAGAAATTCTTGCCATACGCGATTGTCTTTGGAATCGAAAAACAATGGGCAGAAAAATTCAAAGACATCTACAAGGGTACCCCTGATTGGTATGAAGGAGACATTAGTACCTTTAACACCATTTATCTGGTAAATTCGCTTTCTACTTTCAACACAACTACAGCAA
>CALMQQ010000139.1 GCA_937871845.1 uncultured bacterium | reverse complement strand
CCATATGAGAGTTTCAATATCATCACACAAAATTAAGATGTCATCGGCGTAAGCCAGGATATCGTTGAGACTGATCGATCCTTGGGCTAAGCTTCCCTCGAAAGAGGTTCCGTGTAAATGTCGTACAGAGCTGAGGAGATTATGCTTTATTTTGGGGTACTCCAAGGTTAGGGCGAAAGGAATGTTTTCCAGACTGAATTATGATTTTGTCAAAACTAGAAATGGATTCTGATATTAAACCCTCAAAAATAATTTAATTAGAGTATGATCGTTTGATTGCGAATTTGATGTATTTTGAATTTATTTTTTTAAAAACTCCTCATTTATATGTTTAATCGGATAAAATTGCCCTTGAAATGAGTTTGAAAAAGTGAAACAAGAGTCCAAAGACTTTAATCGATTTTTTTTTTACCCAATGGCAAAATGTAGAAGAAACAAGTTGGGCTTCAACAATTAGGTCTTGCGGTTTGGCGAGTAATTTCCCTCTTGAATAGTTTTATGACTTAAATAATAGGTCTACAAGGATAACTGATAAAGCACTAATGATCCTAATCACTCAGATTGTGAACTACAGTGGTCCACATGGTAGATGGGACAAATTTAGTTAGGTAGGTTAACTTGGTCTTTGTACCATAAATTGACTACCATCTTGTAGAACTCTTCGAGGCGGATTGATCTATACTAGTTATAGGATAAGGGAACTAGTATTCATTGAGTTAATATTGCTTGAAAAAATGACTAAATTTTGATCGATTTTTTTATAAAAGAAACCACTCTTGGAATCAAATTCTGATCCTCTATTCGGATTCAGCGTAAAAAATTACATCAGTCACCTAGTCGTTGTCAATATTGAAATAGAGGTTTTAGGGGGTTTATTTTGATTTAAAGCTTATTGCCTAATATTGCCTTTATGATGGAAAAGTCATCTTCAGCAAAGAAAAAGGAGAATAAAGTTATAATGAAGAGGATTGAAGGTAAGAAGATGTGAGAAAGTGATTGATAAGGGAGGACAGAGCTTCATTATGGAGGTTTGGTTAACCATCTCTAAACCTCTATAAAGTACATATATTCTGAATCTAGAAAGCGAGATCTCGCGATCTATAGAGTTATTTATACATTCTAAGAGTGTGAGAATGAACCATTTAAAAATGAAAATTTGGTCATTTTTTAAAAATAATATAACTCAATTTATCGTTCTAGGAATAAGCTCACTCGGCGGTCAAAATGTGGAGCAAAGAGAGCTCTACAAGATGATATGTGGTTATGCGGAAGTAAGAGCCAATACTTTGGAGCTATTCCATTTGTCCCATCTACCATGTGGAGGTCTATATTTCCAGCAACTTCAAAGATTAGATCTAAAGTTATCTGAGTAATCTTTTCTGTTCCCTTGAATAGTCATCTTTTGTGATGAAAATCTCAAAGAAACTCTAGTTGTAAAAATATCACTAACGAAGCAGTTAGAATCCATGGCAACTCTACTTGGAAATAATTTGAAGCAACCCTCTGCCAGCTGCAATTGGACTTGAATTTGTAACCTATTCTTGTTTTGAAATATTCTTTCCGATCAAGCTGAGTAAACAAACTATGGAGACTGAAGATGCAGATTTAATTACCCAGGTTAGCAACTCCCTCAAACAAGATCAACACAGTTGGAACTCAAAAATCTTACCTTGGTGGGGCATGAAGAGTATGAATTCAGGAAGAATAGAAACTTATTTCTGAGATTTTCTGCTGATAATTAATTCCTCGTCATAATATCAAGATGCAGGATTGAGAAAGATCAAAGAAACGGAAGATAGCACAATGATTCTTGTTTTGATTCTTTTCAGAAATTTTTTTGCTTGAGAAAACCTTTTTTTCTTTTGAGGAAGACTGATTCAAAGAAGTTTATTCGCGTCATCAAGGAGAACTTCTTTCCTCGAAGGCAAAAATCCCTTTAACTTCCTTCTAAATTTGATGTTCTGAAAGAAACCAAACGTTCTGTTTTCATTCTTTGGATAAGTAGAAAGTTTCCGAAATGAAGATTGTGTTATCCGAGTTAATCAGGACGAAACAAAACTCACAAGTAGCTTCATTTGGACAAAAAATGATATCGCCCTCATACCACCTTTTTTGATCATTCGAAGAATTTGGTTGATGTTATCAAAGTTTCTTTCAAATACATCTGAATATAGTTGTTGCATGCTGGAATGATGAAGCTTGTTTAGGTGCAAGGATTAATAGAGATGGCAAAGAGAGTCTCTATTGTGCGCACAGCAAAGAAAGGAGATCTAACATTTTGCTCTGTTGGCTGGTGTGATGAAGGATATTGTGGGAACTTGTGTGGGGGGAAGAAACTGTTGAGCATGCTTATGGCAGCGCCCAATTGAAACCTTGCATACAACTCAGCAGTAATGTTCGATACTAGGTGATTTCGGTCTTGCAGGAATAAAAAAAGTTATTATTTTGTTCAATTCAGCCGAATCTATTACCTATTTCACA
>CALMQQ010000138.1 GCA_937871845.1 uncultured bacterium | reverse complement strand
TTCATAGAGATCCCCACTTTCGTGGGGAAATTGAAATTCTTATTTTCTACATCGCTTCCCTCAAGTATTCCCTCCATTCTTTTTTTAACCACCGTTTGGAAAATTGATAAATCTCACCCAAATCTCTCTTGTACATATCCTTCCTAATAATCCCACCTTTATGCGGATGATTGTAGATTTGATTTAGTGGTGAATGAAATCCATGTGAGTAATGAATCATTTCGTGTGAAATGGTCCCCAAAACAACTGTTTCAGGAATTCTTTCGTCTTTGAAATAACTAGTAATAGTTATTAAGCTTATACGATCATCGTCATACTTCTCATCTAAGTCTTTTAACAATTTTCCAATTCCTCGAGTTTTACGATTTGCCCAACTGATACTTCCAAGTTGTCGATATGACTTTTTACCAAATTTAATTAGCACAGGATTTTTTCGAGGAACGTCCACAAAATGGTTTTCCCACAAATCGAACATTTTCTCTGCAAGCCATGCATTGTCTCTCATATTATTTTTACTACTTTATTTATTATACATTTTTAGTAAATATACCATCATTTAATCAATTCCCCTCAAGTATAAAACTGTTATACTAGAATGAATTAGTGAATCTAAATGTTTCGAAAATTAAGGAGTATCAATTTAATATACAAAATAAAAAGAACACTTAGACCTAGCAAGAGATTACTAATTTCTATCTTTTTATTCCTATTCGGATTAATAGTGATACCTTTGTTTGTAGTTAATTTCTATGTGAGGAAAGAATTTCGAGAATTTATTTATACTGAAACCGAATTCCAAAATATTAGTGACACAAGAGTGGGGATAGTTTTTGGAGCAGGTTTGGATAAAAAAGCAGAAAACCCAAGCATCATTCTCCGGGACAGACTTGATACGGCTGTAATTCTTTACAATTCAGGCAAAGTCCAAAAACTAATTGTTTCAGGTGATAATCGTTTCGTAAACTATGATGAACCAACTGTAATGTATGAGTATTTGATTAAAGAAGGTGTTAGCGAATTCGATATCGAAAGAGATTACGCAGGGAGAAACACCTACGATACTTGTTTTAGGGCGAAAGAAATATTTGGTGTTTCAGAAGCAGTATTAATTTCACAAGAGTTTCATTTACCCAGAGCCTTGTTTACTTGTCAAAACCTCGGGTTTCAAGTCCAAGGAGCTTCTGCGGATAGAAATATCTATATTAAACGCTATTACAATAATTTCCGAGAGACGTTTGCGATGATTGATACATTTATTAAAGTGTATATTTCTCCACCTGAGGTTGTCTTAGGGGAGAAAATTGTTATTTGAGAGATGATTGTTGAAGTATTTCCTGCAGTTATTTCTCCAAACAGGCTTTTCGCCCTTACATTTCTAAACGACATATGAGTCATGCCTTCATTACATTTCGGCAGACTTTATTTTGCAACTTTTCGCTAAGCTCAAAGGCAAAATATGAGCTGGGCGGGGCTCGAACCCGCAACAAACGGCTTAAGAGGCCGCTGCTCTACCATTGAGCTACCAGCCCATTAGATATAAATTACTGCACCCGGAGGGACTCGAACCCCCACAAACCTAGTTCCGAAGACTAGTGCTCTATCCATTGAGCTACGGGTGCATATCAAAATTTAGACTCAATATTTTCTTTATTAAATTATACATACCTAAGTTTCCAACTTTTATTCTCAATTGCCGTTTTCCTTCTATGACAATTTGCACATCTTACATCGCATTTAGATATTTCAACTATCAACCTAGATATTGAACGCGTACTGTTAATTATACGACTTACTTCACTAACTTTGCTAGTCCTATCTTTGTGATCGAATTCAAGTACTAAAATATCAAATTCGCCACAGTCTACACAGGGATGTTCAAATAAATATGTTGATATGTATTCATATGCTTGTTCTCTGACAAGTTTCTTCCTTCGAATAGATTTGTTCAGATAATAATCTCTATTCTCCAAGTAGTGTTGTCGTATATATTTTCTAGAACATTCTCTACAATAGGAAGACAATTTTATATTTTTAAATTTCCAATTGAAGTTGTTTTTATTTAGGAGTAATTTGCACGATGCGCATCTTTTCATCAAAAAAGAAAATATATATCTTTATTATCTTCTAGTGGTTAAATGTTAAACATGCGTCAGGATACATATAAAAATCTATTGTTCTATTATTCATCTGAGAAGTAATCCATCGATTCCGTTATTTTAGCTTCTCTTCTCATCCTCCATGCTGTAGGAAATGTGGCCACACCTAAAGCCAAAGTAGGGAACCCAAAAAATACACCAGTAAGAGGTGGGATTAATGAATCTAATTTACATCCCAGATATAAACCAGATGCTAATATAGTACTACCCACTAGAGACATCACAACACTTGAAGTAAATCCGCGCGTAGATTCTATCTTCTTTGTACCCACTAAGTCTTGATGTCTTTTATCAGGAATCCCCATTATTAATCAATAATTTTTTGAGAATATAAGCTGTTATTATATACTATGTTTTGAATCTTAGTTTTCAATGAATAATTCCTATGTCAAATAAAACTCACGAACTCATAATTATCGGCTCAGGCCCAGCAGGACTTACCGCAGCCATTTATGCCTCCAGAGCAAATCTCAAACCTTTAGTAATTGGCGGATTGAAGTTTGGTGGTCAATTAATGGATACAACTGAAGTAGAGAACTTTCCAGGATTTCCAGAGGGAATCATGGGACCAGAGCTAATGCAGAAATTCATCGAACAGGCAAAAAGATTCGGGGCAGAAATAATTTTCAAAGATGTTTCTAAAGTAGATATACAAAGTGATATCAAGAAAGTATGGGTTGGAGAAGAAATGTATCAATCAAAAGCTATTATTCTCGCGACCGGTGCGCAACCAAAGAAACTGGGACTTGATAGCGAAGATAAATATTGGGGGAAAGGAGTTTCGAGTTGTGCCACATGTGACGGAGCATTTTTCCGAGGTGTGGAGATTGCAGTGGTCGGTGGTGGAGATAGCGCAGTGGAAGAAGCTACATTCTTAACTCGCTTCGCAAGCAAAGTTCATCTAATTGTACGAAAAGATTCTCTTAGAGCTTCCAAAATCATGCAAGACAGAGCAACAAATCACGAAAAGATCGAAATTCACTGGAATACTGAAGTCCAAGAAGTTTTAGGGGATGGGAATAAAGTTACTGGATTAAAAATATTAAATAATAAAACTAACAAAACTAGTGAATTACCACTAGCTGGGATGTTCTTAGCTATCGGGCATATCCCAAATGTAAAATTAGTCGAAGGAGTTATTAATCAAGATGATCTCGGCTATTTAGAAACAGATTCTGGAAGCACATACACAAATATCGACGGTGTATTTGTCGCTGGAGATGTTAAAGATCATAAATACAGGCAAGCAATCACTGCTGCAGGTATGGGCTGTATGGCAGCAATCGATGCAGAACGTTGGTTAGAAACTGCTTAGAAGTTTGCTATCTCAGTCTAACTTGGATATTTAATAAAGAAGTTTTGGTGGTATCAGTGATATCATAAAATTCTACAATTCCTGTTTCGGCAGTACCACTCAGAGTTCCAATTTCAACAGTCTGATCAAATTTTACATAATCTTGAGAAGTATTATCAGATAACCCTTGAAGTTGTGATTCAATTATTACCTTTCCCTCTGTATCAACTAGACGGACTCCAATTTTGTTGTTTTTGAAACCTTTCAACTCTCCAACAAAATCCAAATCAGTGGTGTTAACCAATTGATTTTTTACAGGCCCAATTACGTTAATCTTCTCTGCCACAGTACTTCTAGAGAATTTGAGTGAAACTGTTTTAGAGATTGGAGAATTTATGTCATCATCAGCTGGATATATAACCAAATATCCTACAGATACTGTCGGTGATTTTGTAATATCTATAACTTCATTAACAAGAGCTTTATTATTTACAAGAGCGATATCATTTTTGATAAATCCACCAAGCTCTACTCCATTATCGTCAAATATTTTTACTGCAATTCTGGTTATCGATTCAACTTCAACACTTAAATCCACATCCCCAGAAACTTCCTGAAATTCTTCCGGTTTAATTGTCTTCATAGATTGAGTAATTGAAGGGGTAATTGTCCCATCACCTGGAATTGGCACTACGGTAACTGCTAAATTTGTTTTTAACTCATCAATTTGTCT
>CALMQQ010000137.1 GCA_937871845.1 uncultured bacterium | reverse complement strand
AACAAACAACCATTGAAGTTCTAAATGCTAGTGGACAATCTGGTAGAGCAAAGAGGTATTCAAGATGGGTTGGAAATGTAGGACTGGAGGTTATTCACGTAGGTAATGCACCTTTTGCAAGCGATGATACAGTTGTTTATGCACCAAGTCCAAGTGAATATCCAAATTCGTTTAGAAATCTTAAAGAAATCTTCGGTCAGGATGTTAAAATTATTGAAGAAGAGTATGATTATAGACACATAGGGAGGGTTGTTGTAGTAATTGGAAAACAATAAATATATTAATTATTAATCAAATTACATGTCGGGACACTCTAAATGGGCGAAAATCAAAAGACAAAAAGGTGTTAATGATGTCAAAAGGGGTAATCTTTTCACCAAACTTGCAAAAAATATCACTCTAGCCGCAAAAGAGGGTGGTGGAGACATCGGAATGAACTTTACCCTCAGATTGGCAGTAGATAAAGCAAAAGTTGCCAATATGCCCTCTGACAACATACAAAGAGCAATTGACAAGGGGACTGGTAAAGGTTCTGATGGAGTAGTTTATCATAGGGTAACATACGAAGCTCTTGGTCCTGGTGGAGTTGCGGTGTTAGTGGATTGTCAGACTGACAACACGAATCGAACTGTATCGGAAGTGAGAAATATGATTGAAACTAATGGTGGTAAGATGGCATCAACTGGTAGCATTTCTTGGCAATTTACCGAAAAAGGTTTGATTATTGTCGGGCTCACTAAGATACTACCCAGTAAGCAATTTGGGAAAGATAACGATTATCTCTCGATTGATGCGGAGGAAGCAGAAATTGAGCTTTTTGAAATTGAAGGTATCGAAGATTTGAACAAAGTGGAGTGGTTGGTTGAGGATGAAGAGGTTGATGCTTTTGAATTAATCACAGTTAAAGAAGATTTCAGTAAAGTATTAAAAAGTATCGAACAATTAAATTATAAGATTTTGTCAGCCGAATTAGTAAAAGTTCCAAACGAGAAAGTTGAGGTTAATGATGAAAAGACTTTAGAAAAAATTAACGATTTTGTACAAAACTTAGAAGATCACGACGATGTTGATTCAGTTTGGACAAATAATTAGTTATGCACATGGACTTGTCGACGCAAAATGGTAAAACAGAGAGGGTAATCTCGATAGATTGTGGAACAGCTATCACGGGATGGGCGATTATAGACAAAAAGGGTAATTATTTAACACACGTTGCAAGCGGTGCAATACAGACAAGTAAAAATGATGATATGTCTTTGAGACTTAAATACATCTTTGAAGAATTAGAAAAACTAATCCAGGAATATCGGCCAACTACTATGGCAATTGAAGACCTTTTTTATTTTAAGAATCAAAAAACAGTTATTACAGTTAGTCAAGCAAGGGGGGTTATTATACTTTCTGGTGTTGTGAATCAATTGGGGGTATATAATTACACTCCCTTACAAGTTAAATCCGCAGTAACAGGTTACGGCAGAGCGGAGAAGAATCAAGTTGCTTTTATGGTAGGTAAAATACTTAAATTAAAGGATGTTCCGAAGCTAGATGACATTACTGATGCCATAGCTGTAGGGATCTGCCATCTTAATTCAAATCATGTTCGCTAAACTCAAAGGTACAATCTCGGATATCTTTTCAGACTTCATTATATTGGATGTCGGTGATGTAGGTTATCGAGTTGAGACTATACAAAATGAATTTCTTGTTGGAGAAGAGAAATCTTTCTTCATTTACACTCATGTGAGAGAAAATGAGATTCGATTATTTGGGTTGGATACAAAGAATCAATATTCGCTATTTGTAGATTTGATAGGAATATCTGGGGTGGGTCCGAAATTAGCACAAAATATACTCAAGCAGATACCTTACGAATCCATTATGTCCGCGATTGCCGATAAAAATATTGATACACTTCTTGTAAAAGGAGTAGGGAAGAAAACAGCACAGAGAATTATAATAGATATGACTTCTAAGTTGGAAAAATATACGTGGGAAGGTTTTACAAGTCAAAACAATTTATCACAGGAGTTCAGAAGTCAGGCTCAACAAGCATTACAGAACCTAGGTTTAAGTAAAGATGAAATCAGGGACATAATAAAGGAATATGGTGTGAATCATACCGAAGAAAAGTTAGAATTATTAGTTAAGTTTGCATTAAAATTCATTAATAAATGATGAACGATCGAATCATAAATGCAGAATCAGAGAGTGTTGATGAGTTGGTACTCTTTGATAGATCGCTTCGCCCTAAACTTTTTAAAGATGTTATAGGTAGAAAGCGCGAGGTCGATAACCTTAAGATTCTAATAGATGCTGCTAAAATGAGAAATGAACCGATTGATCATGTTCTACTTCATGGTCCGCCTGGACTTGGAAAAACTTCCTTGGCATATGTTATAG
>CALMQQ010000136.1 GCA_937871845.1 uncultured bacterium | reverse complement strand
AAAAGAAAACTTTGAGCAATTGTTGAAAAAATTCGAAGGTAAAAACATATTAATAATTTCGCATTCAGGGAAAATCAAATTCTTGGAACACATTATCGAAGGTTCAAACCTTAGAGCAGTTTTGACTTCAAAAATTAAAGAAGCCGGAACATACACGGCATATTTTCATGGAACCGATTTATTAGATTTACACAGACCCAAAATAGACCAAATTACGCTGAAGGGTAAAACTGGAGAATTGACGAGGGTGAAAGAGGTTCTAGACGTATGGATGGATAGTGCCTCTATGCCTTATGCTTCAAAGCACTACCCTTTCGAGAACAAACAAATGCTAGAAGAAAATTATCCAGCTGATTTTATTGTTGAATATATTGCACAAACTAGGGCATGGTTCTATGTGATGCATGTGATTTCAACAGCATTATTGAATCAACCCTCGTTTAAAAATGTCATAACTACAGGGGTGATTTTTGGAACTGACGGTAGAAAAATGAGCAAAAGCTATGGAAATTATCCCGATCCTCGAGACGTGCTTGAAAATTATGGAGCAGAAACATTAAGAATGTATTTGATGGGTTCCAAGATTATGCTTGGAGAGGATATGAATTTTGACGAGGATGCACTTAAAGAGCAATACAAAACTTTCCTTCTACCACTTTGGAATAGCTATTCATTCTTTGTCACATACGCAAACATCCATAACTGGGAACCTAGTGGGAAGTTAGATTCAAAAGATCAACTTGATAAATGGATAGTCGCAAAACTTGATGAGACTAAGAGTCACTTCATCAAAGCCATGGATTCCTATAATATCCCCTCAGCAGTAAAATTACTTCCAGAGTTTATCGACATATTATCAAGATGGTATATCAGAAGATCACGCAGTAGGTTTGCGCAAGGATCGGAAGATGCTTTAAGTACGTTACACTACATCTTGGTTGAATTTACAAAGTTGTCCGCATCAGTAGTTCCATTTGTTTCAGAAGAGATATTCCAAAATCTACAAAATGACAATCAATTTGAATCTGTGCATTTATCTGATCTTGAAAAACCAAAGAAATCAACTTTAGAAAACAATGCTTCGTTATTACAAAAGATGGAATTAGTTAGAGAGATTTCGACACTAGGTCAATCATTGCGGGTACAAAACAATCTCAAAGTTAGACAACCATTACAGAGTGTTGAGATTTATTTACAGGATAAAAATCTTGCAACTGAGGGAGATATGGGTTGGATGAATGAAATCGTAAAAGACGAACTCAATGTGAAGCAAGTTAAGTTCGTAAACAAAAAGCCTGAAAATGAACTTCTCGTCAGCTCGGGTCTAAATGACACCCTATTCGTCGGATTGGACTCTAAACTAACACCCGAATTGGAGGCAGAGGGAATTCTTCGTGAGCTTACAAGACAGATTCAGAGCCAAAGGAAAAAGTTAGGATTGAATATGGGTGACAAAATTGATTTAACAATTCAAACTGATGACAAGAAACTTGATGGAATAATCAAAAAGAATCAAAAAGGATTTGCTGAATCAGTAAATGCTACAAACATCCATTTCACTACAGCGAATCTGGAACACAAATTATCTATCAACGGTTCAGAACTAACCCTATCTCTTAGTTAGCACTTTCTTGCTTTACCAATCAAGTTAAGAGTTCTATACTATATTTGCTTAACTAGTTTAATTAGACATGTTTAATTTAGAAAAAAATCCGTTCCTCCACGATTTAAAGGTTAAAACCAAAGGTAGTGTAATAATCGACATATTACAAACTGTAGTTTTAGCTCTTGCATTTAGTCTTTTCATTTATCTAGTATTTCTCATCCCGAGCCAAGTTGAAGGTCCATCTATGGAACCAAATTTCTACAACAGAGAACTACTTTTCGCTGATAGAACTGTACAGTGGATTGGATCCACATCTTTGGGAGCAGGAGTCTATGATTACCACAAAGGAGATGTTGTAATTTTTGATTTTAACGGAATCAACCTAATCAAAAGAGTCGTAGCAACAGAAGGAGACAAAATCAGACTAACAGGAGGAAGAGTTTATGTTAACGAAAAATTATTAAATGAGCCATATTTGCCGAGTGGCAGAATGAGCAATGTGCCTGATCCTTCCAGAGCCACAATATTAGAAGACCAGGTAGAAATTGTCCCAGAAGACTCATATTTCCTAATGGGCGATAATCGAGAAGTGAGCAAGGACTCTCGATATAGTGATGTTGGTTTTGTAGAGAGGCGCCAACTCAAAGGAAGGGTATTTTTACGATACTGGCCTGTAGACAAATTAGGCACTATTCGTCCGGGTCAACCATCTCAAGATTAAACCTTGGAAAATTTCCTTAACCACAAAAAAACAAAAAATATTCTTGATTTCCTAGAAACGCTCACAATCGCTTTGGCTTTTTGTGCATTCATCTATCTGACTATCGCTTTTCCAAATAAAGTAGAAGGACAATCAATGGAGCCGACTTTTCATCATAGCGACTTAGTTATAACAAACAAGACTGTTCAGTATCTTGGCAATACAGATTTCGGACAAAGCAGGAATTATGATTACCAAAGA
>CALMQQ010000135.1 GCA_937871845.1 uncultured bacterium | reverse complement strand
ATATACATAATGATGTCGTTTTTCTAAAAATTCCAAAATCTTAATATAAAGCATATTTCTTATAATATTCTTTGTATCAGATGTAATGGAATATAGTAACTCATAATTATATAATTCAGTTATTAAATCCCGTTCTATTGAGAATAGGATTTCATCTAGTGATCTAAAATGTAGAGTCATACTATATATTATAGTATGGGCGAATCAAAATCCATATTTTTGTCTTAGATTTTTCGGACATTTACCAATTCTAAGATTGACGATTCCGTTAAAATAACTATCATCAAATAATACTTTGCGGTTAACCTGTTCCAACATTTCCAAATATTTAAGTTCCCACTTACAGGTTGCAAGGTGTAACACCTCTCGTTTGAAATTTTGCTTACCGTGCAAATCTATTTCGGAAAGAAGCTCATTAGATGACCCATAATAGCTTTTATAATTGGATTCTTTTATAATAGTTCTTTTTCTCTTATAGCCCTTTAGAGGTGGTCTTTTAGTTTTAGATTGAAACTGCTTACACCCAATATAAAATCGTCGTTCCCCTGGAAGGGCATTTGTTCTAGTGATTAAATAGACGAATCCAAAATATCCATCTGTATCTTCTGGCATGTTCAACCAATCCATGGAAATTATTTATTCCATCGGGGGTCTTCTTCCAATTCTAAATTAAAATCTATTGATAATTCTTCTAAAACATCCCTTTGTTTAGAACTTAAAGATTTTATCTTGGAAAAATAAAGAGTTTTATTAGTCATGTCTGCCTGAACCTTCACCCATCCAATATTGAGTAGGAATTTTATTGCCATTATTATCTTGGCAGAAGTATCAGTAAATGCCGAAACATTTGGAGAAAATTCCGAATCATATTTAGCATTCTTAGAAATTATTCGTAGGGCCATTCCTCCATGATTTTGATATCCTACTTTAATAACCTCCCCATCTCTAGATATCCAATACCCATATGCCAATTCATGGGAAAAATTCTCCACGATTTTAGAATAAATAATTTCAAATTTTTTCGTCATTTTATATTATTTATTTGATTTGGACATAATCATATTATATATTATGACCATGCATTCTGATGAAATGAGAAAACAGTATTCCGTGGAAATGGAAGACGATTTAGACATTAATATTGCAAACGTTTTACAAAAGCAACTGGCAGCCCCCGGTATTAAGCACAAATGGCTTCACCGTCTAGGGCAGGAACGAGTGTATCTGTTTAAATTACAGAAAGAACAGGAAGAGATAATAAACTCATTAGTTAATGATAATAGGGTTACTCTGACCAAACCTGCTCTTGAGGCAAAGGCAAAAGGTGTTCCTCGTTATAAGGAAATATCCGACGAGATTACTCACCAGTCAGAGTTAATTGATTA
>CALMQQ010000134.1 GCA_937871845.1 uncultured bacterium | reverse complement strand
ATAAACAGGGTTGCTAGCAACATCTTTGGAAAAAGCACTACAATCTTCACAACGAATATCAAGTGTAGTTCCAAGTTGATGTTCAGAGTGACCTGGAAATGCCGAGTATATATTTGCCTTTGCTCTTGCAGTTTGTAAATCCAAACCCGTGGCTAATTCTCTATTCACCCAATAATTGAACGCTTCTTGTTGTTGTTGATAGGATCTAAAAGCTGATGTTACATAGACATTCACATCTTGTTTTTTCAATTCTTCAGCAATTTGATTTAGTGCGACTACAGTTTCGCTCGTCAAATATCCACCACCGGGTAAATTAGTTGAAACCAAACTTGGAGCATAAGTGCTTGGAAGGAAATAAGTTTTATCTACAGGAGCGTATTTACAATCAGAACATGTCAACATTTTGGTTTCTTTCGGTTGGGAGAATGATTGAACAACACTACAGTCTTTCAATTCGAGATTCGTCAAATCGTAGATTGTATATCTATCAATATCAATTTGATAACCATACTTGAGGTTATAATTACTAGCGCATTTAGTATCTATTAAACTGATTTCACCTGAAATTACTTTCTCATCTTGATTAAAATCCAGGTTGAGATCTTGGAATTTCAGCTTTTTAAGTGTGTCTGAACCTCTAACTGTTTCATCAAAATAATCGGTTAGAATTTCAGTCTCATTTTGTATAGCTAAAAGCTCATTTGTTAAATCTGCCCTAAATTGTTCTCTAGGTAGATTTCCGTAAAGAACTTTTTTCGGTGATTTTACATCTTCAATGTTACCTACAACAATAAGTGTCCCATTTTCAAATATAACGTGTGTTTCATTTTGGAGATATTTTTCACCATTATCTGCTATTACTCTTTCCCCTTGAGGAATGCGATTGCTAGTAATGTATTCAATAGGCGGGTCTATCTCCCTGTCATATTCCTCAATGCTGATTACATCTAATGTTGGTAATTCTATAAATATTTTTTTATTATTTTCATCAAGTGATTGGATGTAATTGATAAATGAATAAATCAATGCATTTTTATTCATTTCTTCGCTAAGAGGGGGGCTATCAGTTGAAACAATAGCATATGCTTTGAGCCATTTCTCCAAATTCTGATAGGTAAGTCCTCTGTTTAATTCATCAACACTATTTTTTAATTGGTAGACAGGATAGATATTGATATAAACAAAACCAAATAGTTGAAATATCAGAACTACTAGTAATAGAATCAATAAGTATTGATTTTTTAGGAAACTCTGTATTTTATATGAGAGCTTTTTCAAGATTTAAACGATTGTTCTTACTATTATATTTTGTTTTGTGACATAATAACATCTTTGTAGTTTATAATTGGTTGATTAAGAAATAATATGAAACAATTAAAAATAAAACTGTACGGTAGAATCCAAGGTGTAAATTTTCGCAGAAGACTCGCTAATTTAGCAAACGAGCTTAAATTAAAAGGTTCTGTCGAGAAATTCGGAGATGATGGTTTGGTAATTTATGTACAAGGAGAAGAACAGTGCCTGAACGAATTCCTCAATTGGTGCCAAAAGGGATTTTTTCCTGCCAAGATCAAAGGTATGAGCTTCGAGTGGCAAAATCCGAAAGAGAAGTTTGGAAAATTTAAAATTAAAAAAGAGAAATCATTTTTAGCTGATGAAGCTAATAGCATTTATAACCTTAGCAAGGAAATCCTCACTAATGAAATCTTAAAACTTGATAAAGAAAATCAAATTCCCACCCATGTAGCAATTATTGCTGATGGAAATCGCAGATGGGCTAGGGAACAAGGTTGGCTACCATGGGTCGGTCACAGGAAAGCTGTAAAATTCGAGCGACTAAACGAGATTTTCGACGAGTGCAGAGAAATTGGGGTTGAGTATCTCAGCTTCTGGGCATTCTCGACAGAAAACTGGAGTCGAGATGAGAGAGAGATAAATGAAATCTTTAATCTGATTAGAAACTCATACTCAACATGGTTGGGGAAATTTATGGAGGAAAGAATCCGTTTCCGACATATTGGTAGAAAGGACCGATTACCCAAAGATATAATGAAAATATTAAATGACTTCACTGAAGAAACAAAAGCAAATGATTTACTAAATTTTCAACTTTGTCTAGACTACAACGGAAGAGATGATATCGTCAGAGCGATTAATAAAATTATTGCTGAGAAAGTTAAAGTAATCGATGAAGACACATTCAAGAACTACTTGGACACGCATGATATCCCAGAACCCGACTTGATAATTAGAACATCTGGAGAAATAAGAACTAGCGGAATAATGGCATACGAGTCAGCTTATGCTGAATTATACTTTACAAACGTTTATTTCCCAGATTTTGACGCAATGCATTTTAAACGGGCAATTCTGGATTATGCTGCAAGAAATAGAAACTTTGGAGGAACTAATAAAAAAATCCATAAACAAAATGAAGGGTTATTTGATCCAGATTTAATTGAAAACGCTAATTTATCGAGTTGATTGAAAGTTCGTTGCAAAGGAAGTCATTAAAAACTAAGTCAAGTTGACCTAATTCTTCATCGTTAAATTTTTTCAAGACATAAGATAATCCCGGAATTGGAACACCTTTTCTATTCTCGACCCCAATTCTTAATCTGTAAAATTCTTTATCTGCAAGTATTCTCTCGACTGAGGATATTCCATTATGTAATTTAGGGGATTTTGAAATTTGTAGTTTATATTTGCCTAAGGCAATATCGAGATCATCGTGAACAACCAAAATTTCCGAAAGTGAATAATCCTTGTATTTAATATATTCCATAAGTGCCTCGCCTGATCGGTTCATCATCAACGAGGGCTTTATACAAACAATATCCAAATTCTGAAAATCATATATTTTGTATGATTTATTTTCTTGAGGTTCAGAATCAAATCCCTTGCTTTTTAGATAAAAGTGAACAAGGTAATCTATAAAAAGAAAACCTGCATTATGTCTAGTATGTGAATATTTTTCTCCAACATTACCTAGACCAACAATAAGCCTAATAATATTTTTATCACGTTTTAATGAGAGTGAATTCACAATATGCAATGTTAATAAGGTTATTATCTAACAATAAAGGGAATATGACAATTTAATGTCATTTTGTAGCCTTCTTTTTTGCAGCTGGAGCTTTTTTGACGGTTTTTTTTACTTCTTCGATAACTACATCGATATATTTCTGAGCTCTATGAGCACCTGTCATATTTCTGAATCTAACGACTCCTTCTGCGGTTGCGAAAATAGTGAAATCCTTTCCCATCTTGGTATTAACTCCTGGGTGGAATTTCGTACCTCTCTGTCTCACAAGAATATTACCGGATCGTACAACTTGACCTGCATATTTTTTAATACCAAGTCTTTTTCCAACAATATTTACTGTTCTATTTGCTGCTCCTTGTGCCTTTGTATGTGCCATTAGTTAATTTTAAGAATTTTAAGTTTAGTTAGTTCTTTTCTGCTACCAAATCTTCTTCTGGTTCTAGCTTTCGCTTTATAAGTCAAACTTTCTACTTTTTCTCCCTTAAATTGTTCGATAATTTCAACACTAACTTCAGAATCTTTGATTATAGGTGTTCCGACAACAACATTATCTTTTTCTGCCTTTAACAAGACTTCATTGAATTTTAATTTGTCTCCAGCTTTACCAGCAAGTTTGTCAACTTCAATCACATCACCTTCTGATACTTTGTATTGAGAATTATTTACCTTTATTACTGCGAATTTTTCCATTTATATTCATTTAGGGAAATTAAGTAAAATCTAGTTCAAACCGATAAATTTTCCAATGAAATATTAAAATCTACTCGGATTTATTCCCTGCTAAGGATGTTAACATCAAACTGTCTGCCATGTCAACGGGACGACGTGACGCATGAACAGATTGTATTAATCCTAAGACAATCAAAGTCATAAGAACTGAGCTACCTCCATAACTGACCAAAGGGAGTGGAATACCTGTAACTGGTAATTTACCGAGATTCATACCAATATTAATAAAAATATGTATTAGTAATAATCCAACAACTCCAAAAGACATATTTCTTCCAAAATCACTTTTTGTTTCTTTCGCAATCTTTAATATTCTAAATAATAGTGTTAGATATGTTGATAATAACAATAACGCACCAATAAATCCGAATTGTTCACTCATCGAAGCAAAGGCAAAATCCGTATGTGCCTGGGTCAATATGTGGAGACTACTTTGAGTTCCTTGTAAAAAGCCTCTTCCAAATAATTGACCAGAGCCAATTGCAATCTTAGATTGAATTATCTGGTAACCACTCCCTAGCGGGTCTGCTTCAGGACCTTCGATAAAAGTAAGTACACGTTCTCTTTGATAATTTCCTAATAGTTGATTCCAAGCAAAGATTGAACCAAACAAGAAAATTGTCGTTGTCAAAACCACACCTAATACTACCCACCATTTGACTTTCATAAAATATGCCAAAAGTAAAAATAATAGAACTGTAATAATTAAAAAATATAAATTATTGATGTTTGTTGAAAATGAAAACGACGCTGTTCCGGTATCAAAGCTTATAAAATTTCTAATAAATAGAAACGTTAATAGTCCTAAAATTAATATTTTCAGAATTTGTGTTTGATATTTTGTTGAGAAAAATAATGTGAAAAATGTTAAACCTATAATTATGATAGTGTTGCCGAGTGATGGTTGAATAAAAGTCAATATGACAATAGGGAATACATATAATGCGACATAGAATAGTCCTCGAAACTCTCGGTCGTTAGCTATTTTTTTGAGAGTTTCTTTAAAATTATTTTTTAAACCATACTCTTTCTGAAATCTACTTTGTATTTCTTTTAAATTTTCTTTCAGAGGGAGATTTTCACTACTAAATATTAGTGAAATAAACATAATGATTAATACTTTTGAATACTCTGATGGCTGAAATGCAAAAAATCCGAGATCAATCCACCGATTTGTACCAGCAATGGTGGATCCAAATAAAACCGCATACAGTAATGTCGCAATAATTATTAGATATAGTATTAATTGGATACTGAAAACTTTAAACCAATCGATATCGATTAAAATAAGAGCGAAGTAGATTACCAGACCTATAGTTATTAATATAATTTGTTTATTTAAGAGATCTGCGCCTTCTGTGTTATATGTTGTTGAAAAAATCACTAAGCTCCCAATACCTAGTAAAACTAATATTACAAAAGTAATAATAAAATCCTGTTTTAGTAATTTTCTAAAATTCATATAATCATATTATCAAACTATACAAAGATACCTCAATTTAGAACCCATAAAGAGCCTTTACCCGCCTAAAGTGTCTTAGTATTTTTACCGATTTTCTCTTTGACAATTTTGAATTTTATGGCTTATCATATAATTAGATAACCCACAACTTTCAACACTCCCCGAGGATTGGATGTTACTTTTACTTCATAAAGTTGACTGCTTCAAAATTAGTATATGACTCAAAAGAAATCAATCAAAATTAAGAATTTAAGCAAAAAAGAAAAGGTTAGATCAAAACGCACCCCCAAAAATTTTAAAACAAATCGAAAAATTACCAAGAGGGACACAATAAGCAGATTATTGGTACTTCTTTTTGTCATTATTTCATCAGTAACTATCTTTTCATTTATTGCATCACTGAAATATCTTCAGAACGTCTCAAAAGACCTTCCAAGTCCCGATAAACCATTTGGACGGAAGCAAACCGCCACCGAAATTTACGATAGAAATGGAGAACTACTCTATAGAGTTTTTGATAATGAAGATAGAGACCCAGTTGATCTCGAGACTATTCCTCCACAAATAATATGGACTTATCTGGCTGCAGAAGATTTAAGATTTTTTGAACATCAAGGAGTTGATTTAGAAGCACTCGCGAGATGCAGTTTTCGATATTTAGAAGAAAGAACTATCGTTTGTGGAGGTAGTACAATCACTCAACAACTAATCAGAAAAACTGCGCTCACGGACGAAGTTGCAATTGCAAGAAAAATCAAAGAAATGCTACTCGCCTTGAAAATCGAACAAGTACGATCAAAAGAGGAGATATTAGAAATGTATCTTACGGTTGTACCGAGCGGAAGTAATATTTATGGAGTAACTAGAGCATCTAAGTTCTATTTCGGAAAAGCACCTGAAGAACTTTCACTCGCAGAAATGGCTGTACTTGCTTCAATTCCACAAAATCCATCAATACTTTCACCCACCAAGTCAACAAATCCAGAAATTTCGAAAGAATTACTCGAATCACGCAAGAATTATGTATTAAATCAAATAGAATCAAATTTTGATTTCATAAATAATAATTTGTTAGAAATTTATGGACCAGATACAGAACTTTTTACCAAAGAAATGATTGAAATAGCGCGGAAAGAAGAAATCGCTTACCAAGATCCATCGTTTCGAATAAATGCTCCTCATTTTGTATTTTATGCATTAGAGCAACTACAGAAAAATGGTTACAACGATGGGAAACCCTTAACTCTTGAACAAATCGAGACCGAAGGATTAAGAATTCACACAACATTAGACATGGATTATCAAAGAATAGCGGAATCACAAGTGAAAAAGGCAGTCTCCACATATGGAAAACAGTTTGGTGCTGACAATGCTGCAATGGTTGTATTAAACCCTAAAAATGGTGATGTACTGGCTATG
>CALMQQ010000133.1 GCA_937871845.1 uncultured bacterium | reverse complement strand
TATTAGAAGAATCTCTGGCACACTTAGCAGTATTGTAGATATACTCAATTTGCGCCTTATCATCGTCATCCAAAGCAGGAACTATAAGGAACGATGGTTGAGAATCGGGAATGCCAACTGAATCCGCTTGACTCGGTGATGGATCAACTTGACTCGGTGATGGATCAACCTGAGTTTGGTCCGGTGGTGAATCGGCTTGAGACTGATCTGCTTGCGTTGGTGCAACATCATCTAATCCGTATACCATTGCGTAAATATCAGGGTTTGCCAATTGGTTGGGAGGAATTTCCTGAGAAGAATCCATTTATAAAATGTTGTTTTGTAATGTTTTGTCGATCGAAGATTTCAATATCTGACACGTCAATTATATTGACACGTCAATATAATTGACAGTAGCGTTAGACGTTAATTAACGTCTAGTAAAGCATCTCTGAGGTGACCGTCGGATGAGGTGCAACCGGATACGGGCGAGGACGGAAAAAATCCTTCACCATCGGCCAATAGTACATCGCAACACCAAGGGCAAACATAGCGAAAATACCCCAATACCAGCGCACGTGAGTGAGAGTATTCTGCTCATAGGCATAAAAGCCAAGCACGATCAATAGGAGGGGAACCCAATAAAGCATTGCAGTTTTATATCAGAATGTTTTTTTTGTTGAACCGGTTGCATTAAAGTAAAGATTAGAAATGTTCAAAGACTACTCGATAATTCAATATTACATAAATCACTCAGATAATTAGACCTAAATTGTAACTTTGTTAAACAAAGTAGTTCTAGTTTACAAACTGTTATTAAAAGATGGAGGACTACCTACCTGTATATCCTTCTCTAAATTCACCTGACATCCAGAAAATTATTACTCGAAAGAAGGAGTTCCAAGAACTTGCCGCTTTACGTGATGAAAGTCTTCCCGCTGGAGGTGGTGTGTATAACCATCAGAAGTTCTTCGTGAGATTCATGATAATGGCTGATAGAGTTATCAATATCCACGAACCAGGGACCGGAAAGACTTGCGCCTTTATTGCTGCGGCTGAACACTTCAAGGGTACAGGTTCCTACAAGCGAACTTACATTGTTGAGAAATCAGAGACCTTGTTATCGAGTATTCGAACACAGATTATTGAGAGTTGCGCCCCTGGTGTTTACGATACCGGTATTGTCAATGAAACTGGACTTACTAGACGTAGCATTCGCGGAAGGATTAGGAAAGCATTAGATGATTGGTATAAGTTTAAGACTTATAAGCGCTTTTCTATGGAGCTTGATAGAATGGATGATGAAGAGATTATCAATAAATACTCTAAGAGTATTATTATTCTTGATGAAGTCCATAACATTTTGGGTACTAACCCTGAAGGGAACCAGAATAATGATGATTCAAAAGATTATCCACAATATTTAAGATTGTGTCGGCTAATTCGTCAGAGTAAGATCTGTGCTGTTACAGCAACACCGATGGTTAACGACACATCAGGAATTGTCAGGCTAATTAATCTATTGTTACCCGAAGGTCAAGAGATGCCTAATAATATCGATAACATGACCCTAGCCCAGATGGAGCCCTTCTTTCGTGGCAAGATCACTTTTGTTCGAGCAAGTACCAAGGCTGCTACACCTGTATATATGGGAGAGTTATTACCAGCTAAATACAGGATGACATTCCCTGATGACTCAGATCTTAATCAAGATCTGAGTCATCAAGCAAAGATGATAACCAGAATTATTAAGTCTGGTATTAAAGTCTTTCCGACACCGATGGGAGATATTCAAGAACAGAAGTATTTAAGCATTCCTTATGCTCCATTTGAGGGAAAGAATATTACTTCTGGAATCTTTACATTCCCGTTCGGTAGTGACTCGGATTTCATTAAGACTTCTCGGGGTGGACGTTATTCATGGACAACACCACCCGAATTCAGTAAATGGGACCAGCGTGGTAAATTTGTTTCGTTTCATCAATGGCTTTACAATAATGGTGATACAAGTAATATCGGTCGATTATCAGGAAAGATGAAAGCTATTATTGATATAGAACGCGATGCCCCCGGTTGCAGCTTTATCTATACACATCTAAGAAATTTTTCTGGAGCAATTACTATTGCAATGCTATTTACTCTATTTGGATTCGAATTCTTTAATGATAACCTCGAACAAGTCTTCACTTCTGAAGATTCAAGTCAAGTAAAGGATTCTTATCCGAAGAAGCCTCGTGTAGCTGTTATTAGCAGTGGATTTTCACAAAGTAAACAAGATGCTATCTTGAAGCTGATTAGGTCAGATGCCAACGTTAACGGTGAGTACATCAAGATTGTCGTAGGATCGAGGACGAGTCGAGATGGGCTTAATGTTTATCATTGTCGCCGTATGCATCTAATCAGTCCTCAATGGAACTTCTCTAACATGATTCAGGCTACCAACCGAGTACTTCGTGCTCAAGGTCATGAAACCTTACGAAAGTTACTTAATCGTGAAGCAAAATCCTTGGGGCTTTCTAAGGAGGCATGGGAATCTTATACTAATGTTGATGTAAAAATTTATCGTCATTGTATTGACTACAAAATTGATGAATTAACTGATTCTAATGACGACGATGAAACAGCGAGTAAAAGAGATAAATCACGTAATGTGGACTTGTATATGTATCGTTATGCTGAACGGAAAGAACTTAGCATCAGAAGAGTATTCCATGCCATGAAAATCTGTGCTGTCGATGCTGTCATTAACCGCGCTAGGAACATTCTTGGGCGTGATCGGGATTACACCCAAGATTGCGATTACGAGCCTTGCGATTATCCATCTTGGGAACAGCTTAGGGATAGGGAGTACAACCCTGATTACGAGCTTTCTCGGCCTGAGTTGGTGGACTCTGAAACATATGACATTTTGTATCGCGACACTAGTGGTCTAAAGAACTCGATTCTTAAACGACTGTTCCGATTCAAAAGTGTCTCTTATCTAAAGATCTTCCAGGAGTATCGAGAGAAGAATTATGAAGATGAAACCATCATTCAAACACTTAATAACATCAGAGAAATGACTTCCGAACGTATTATCACAAGGGATGGTGACAGATTATTTATCGTCTTGGGAGATAATGGTATTCATCTGCAACGTCAGATAGATATGCCAACCTCATATATTCGGGACTTAAGCATTTACGAAACTCCTAATATGTCATTGACGACGCGATCAGTTAGTGATGTTTTCCAAGAAATGGAGCGTAGCACTATCGATTCTGATATCATCGCAGTTAGCGCTATCTACGAGCAGAATGAAACATTCGCTACAGCAGACGGTGGTAAAGTGGCGGGAAAAGGGGCATCTAAACAAACAATTAATGCGATAACGAAGTACATCGAGGATCTTCCTGAATGGCGGCGAAAATCATTGTTAGAGGAGTGTGTTCTTGGACTGAAAGGACATAATTTGTTCAAGAGTGTAATAATGGTTAGGAACATCCTTGATATCTTTAAAGGTTATTATTTCCAATTCGATGAAACTGATCTGATTACTGGATCTCCGGTTAGCGTCTATGTGCACATTTTCCAAAGCCATAGTTCGAAGAACAAGAGCCATAATATCGTGGCTCGAAATCGTGATCCAAAGGAATTTCGGATATATAAATCCAACGAATCATTAGGATGGCGAAAACTCATTGAAGGAGAAGATAAATACAAGATTATGGTCGTGAAGAAGATCACTTCTGATGAAGAACCATACTCGAAGTACACTGTCTATGGTACTATTCTTCAGGATAAGAAATTCCGAGTTAATTATAACCCACCAAATGCTAACTCGAATGCGATTGTTGATAAACGTCAATTGAAGAAGGGTATGGAGTGTAAGAGTTTAGAGAAATATAAGCTCATTAATATTGCCTGGGAAGAACAAATCTATCCTCCCATAAGTACAACGACTACTATTCACATACCTAAGAACGAGCAAGATATGCGAGACTCCCTTGAAGGAACTTTTGGTAGGGACTTTATCAAGGATCTTACTGGTGCTAAACTCCAATTGATGTACCTCTGGAATCATCAGCCAGATATTGTTCGAGTTATGTGCGAGCTGTTGCGAGAGAAACTTGAACAGACCGATCGAATTTACTCACCGTATATGCTCTATTAGTGTTCAGATTTGAAATTGTAGAAGCTAACTGTTGACGTGGCATCAATCATGATATCAGTTGACGTGGCATCAATTGATATCAATTGACATGGCATCAATTGATGCCATACTAAAATTAAGATCATTGTCTAAAAATCATGGAGTCTATGCGTCGATTGTCTCCAGACGAGATCGAAGATATCATCACTCAAATTCCACCACCGCCGATACCAAGTTCAGAACTTCGAGAAAAGGTTTCTCAGGAGGTGCGAACTTCTGTTTATCTTCAACTTCGATCACAGGAGATATATCCTAGCTTGATCCCTAAGCTTAAGAATTACGTTGCTAACCATGCTTCAAAGAGTTTCTTACCCCCAGGAACCCATGTTGGGATGAATACAGGCGAGAGTACAGGTCAACCGGCGACTCAGCTTACACTCGATGCTTTCCATCAGTCTGGTCAAACGACGAAGAAGGGTGGTTTCGCAAGGTTTAAGTCTAAGGTTGGACTCAGTAAAGATCCGTTAGGATCTAGCACGTTAATCCATTTCATGGATCTAAATCTCAGTTATGAAGAAGCATTCTTACAAGGAAAGCGCTTTGTTTCGGTGAAGATAAACGATTTATTACAAAAGCCTGTCGAAGACCGAGTGTTTTCTCTAATGACAACAGACTCCGCTAATCGTGATTGGTATCCAGATTTTGAGGAAGTTAACCCCGATTACATGTCCGATAATCTTAACGAATATGAAGGGTTTTTTGCTAGACTTACCTTTAACAAAGAGAAGCTTATACTGTATAATTTGACTTTGCAAGACATTGTCACAGAGATGATGGAGAATGATATTAAGAAGGGTAAAGAGTCTAGGAATATCGGAGATTTTATCACCTGTTTCTGCGGGCCTCTCACAGAAGGGATAATTGACGTCTATCCTAACGTTGATGCGATTGAGAGCGCTTTCAAGTTCTTCAACTCAAGTAATAGTCGCGAGGAATCAATCGACTTTAACATTAGTCGGTTCTTTAGAGAAACTTTCGAAGGATTCCTTACAGCAACAAGGATTGGTAAGTACTCCAATGTATCAGATTCGAATGTAAAGATGTACAAAACAACTGAACTCATTCAGGGTGTTGAACAGGATCCTGATTTGTTAGATAAAATTCGTATTTGGATTAATCCCATTATCGAGAAAACTACAGGCATTCCGATATCTAAGCTAATATTATTGTTACAATTGTTAGGGTTTACAACCTATGATGATAACCTTAATTTGGACATTGAGAGTTTCGATCTTGGCTGGCTTCTCGTTGATAACGTTTACATGATCAGAGACCCGAAATCTAGTACGGGCTTTAGACAGATGCCTACTCCAAACAACACTGACGATTTCCTGGCTGTGATTGATAATTTCGTTAAGGTATCGGAGAACTCTATGATCGATCAATACGAGAATCATACAGATCCAACGTTACCTCAACTAATGACCAATGACATTTACCGCTACTCCCATTATTGTATTGTTACAACATTGGGAACTAACTTCCGTGAAATCAGGACACATCCTGATGTTGATGCTTATCGGACATTCTCGGATGATCCTCAACAGATCTATGATGTCTTGGGAATAGAAGCTTTACGAAACTATTTAGAACGAGAAATTTATGAGCTGTTTAAGAGCAATGATCTCATTATCGCTCCGCGTAACATCACCGTTATGGTGGATTGGATGACATCTAACTTTCGTCCAACGAGTATCAACTCTAAGAGTGTTGGTAAGCAAGGACGTGGAATCTTTGCTCAGGCATGTTTCGAGAATCCGATCGATGCTATCCGGACTGGAGCAGTCTTTGGACCAATCGAGAAGGTGACGAATACATCGACCAGTATTCTGTTCGGTACTAAGATTAACTCTGGTACTGGGGCCTTTGACGTTGAACCAGATCCAGAGATTGTTGAAATGTATCGTAACTTCAAATCAGTTAATGAACCAGGCGCTGCTCGTCTGACAAGCAATACACTGTCGCAGTTGACAGGACTTGCAGGGAAGGTGACCCAAGGGATTCAAAGAGCAGGAGTAATATCAACTCCAGTTGTGCCGGAAAAGCCTTTAGGCCCAATTCAAGCTTCAGGTAGATTGCCTGGAGCATCAGTTATTGATGACTTGTTTGGCATTTCTGATAAACCAATGTCGCTCAATGATTCGGAGTCTGATGAAGATTCTTTTAATCCCGATGATATTCCCAGCACTGTTAGTGATAATGATGCTGGACGTGTTCGTTTCGGCGAAATCTAGACACCTATAGGTGTCTATTATTGGCTCAATAGTAGTTAAAATCACCAAGACAACTTCAAATACGGATTGCAATCTTCGACGGTAATTCTATCGATTACCATTGGTAAAAAATTTCCAAGATAAGACCACTCCTCGTATGTAAACACTTCGGATATATGAATCTTAATACTTCTACGACCATATTTAGCATTAGCAATGAACCGGTCGTAAAACAAATGAATCTTGTTGTTTAATATCTTTTCGCATTGAATCTTCTTCTCTGAGTATTGATTTTCATCATGGATCCCGATGCTAATACGCCGAAGTTTATCTCCCAAAAGCTCAGTCATCTTTAATAATACAATTTGAGATTAAAGATATCAATTGTCCTGTAAAGAAGTTACCATTACAAATGTGAAATCGAGAGAAGGATTGCCTTAAATATATTCTTGCCCATGACTAAATACTTCGATTCAAATATCGGATATTCTTACATTTACAAGACTTGTTCTAGCGAGAGTCCCGAAGCAAAATCACTGAATACCAAATTCAATTAGAAGGTCGAATAATCTGGGGATTTCAAACAATCATGTTCTTATCATTTATCAATGATTCCGCTTCCATAAACTACGACCCTGCCAAATATTCATGTCAACGACTGACAGGTGTCCCGATCTACTCTCATTACTCCGGAAGACCAGTGTACACCGATATTGTGCAAGGATATGTTGGTAGCTGCTGGTTTTTGTCGTGTTTGGCCAGTTATTTACGCCCTGGCGCGCATTTAGATGTACGACAGAAAGACTTAATGGAGATGATTGATTTCTATGGTGAAAACCAGACAAGACGTTTATATAAGGTGTATCTTGGCAATACGGCATTCATCGTTGATGACTGGGTTCCTAAGGAATATCTTTACAAGACGCCAATGTGCTTGTGGCCTATCTTGTTCGAAAAAGCCATGCTCTCCCTAATGGGCTGGTATGCTAGTACCGTTAACGGTGCTGCTGGACGACGGCTTGTAAAGTTTGACACCGACGCTCGTGGTAATAAGTGTTGCCGTGAGATTTCTAACGATCTTGGCGAGGATAATGCGGCAGCTGTTGGCCTTCGTCAAATTATGGGTTGTGCATCGACTCATCGTTATCTCCATGATCACGACGATGAAGATCAACGTCATTATGACGGTCATGTTAACCCTCAAATCACTAGCATTGAGATGTTTAAGTTATACCGTAATGGCCATCATCTACTGGCTAATACATCAAAGTGGTCGTACCCACGACGTGACTTCCCTGAACGGGTGAATTTGAACGATTTTGGTGCTGTACAGCAGCATTGTTATGCCATTTTGGATATTATTTACTCTCCTGCAAGGAAAACATACATTCTTACCTTGTATAATCCATGGGGTCGTCGTTCCATTGTAGATACAGATGGCCAGATTCATCCAATTATGTGCGATGATGTCACGTGCACTACACGTACAGCAGATCATGGTATCTTTACCATTAGCTGGGAGCGGTTCCAGCAAGTGTTTGCATGCGTACATCATACTGTTTGAAAAATCCTATAGGATTTTTTATGGGATATGAGTTATCTTTAAACTCTATAACACGAATTTGGTGTATTTCTAGGGTATAAAATTCATCTGGTCCAGTATTGAGCGCTTAGTAAGCGTCTAATTTAGACCAGATGAATCCATGCCCTAGAAATATAGCGTATTTGATAAATGGAGATTAAGATTAAAACTTAAGTCGAATGATTTAGGATTAAATTGTGTTTAAATCATGATATCATAAGATGCTCAAATCATCGAATTTTAGGACATTTTTGTGTAAATTCGTCCTCGAGGAAAAAATTCAAAAATCGCGTTTGGAACGTTTTTTAACCCGACAGTAAGCTCGAGTCATTTTTCATGAAAAATAGTCCACAGACTGATAGCTCACGTCAAAAAATTTCAAGGTGACAAGAAAATGATTTTCGGATAAAGCTTATTAATACAAAAATTTCACCCATGTGCTCCATTTGCCCTGAACCTCTTCCAGAAACAGCGGGCTACACTTGTAGCTGCAGCGCTAAATTTCATTTAGCTTGCGTGTCCCAATGGGCGACCCAAAGCTACGGTGAGATAATACGTTTGCGTAAAACTCAATGCCCTCACTGTG
>CALMQQ010000132.1 GCA_937871845.1 uncultured bacterium | reverse complement strand
AGTTTTTTATTCACTAACCATTGTCTAGATTTTCTACAGATATAAAATCCTTTCGTAGACATTATTGCGTAAATCCCCGACCTCCTATAAAATTCTTGCAAAATATCCAATTCGTTTTCCTCAGGTTTAATATCTTTTTCCTTAAACCTCCGAGAAATCGACTTATAAACCCTTGCTGCTGTACCGAAAGTGTTGTTGTGATGTTTATCTGGATCGGTGATTATCATTTCATAAAAAACAGGGTCTGCATCAGGATTATCTTTATCACCTAACATAAACACCACTTTTATATCCTTATATCCTGTTTTTCGATCCACAAATTGAACTAGGTCAATCATCTCATCAATTCCAAGTCTTTGCCTTGTCTTTTTCTCGAAGTCTTTTGCCACTAATTTAAAGTCTTCATTATCAGGAAGTGAAATTCTTATAGCTAATTTCGGTTTTTCCCCATCAACACTTTCATATGGCCTACCAATAGAAAGTGAAAGATTTGCGAAATTATCATTTTTCTGTGATTCTTCGAATTCCGACAAAATATTTTCAATGGTTTCAAAAGCACTTAACATAAATGATCCATCATCCTGATTCTCTTTAAGAACAATCCTACATCGAAATATATCTGTAACTCGAGTTATTCCTTCCGAGAGGAATTTATTAAAAATACCCATAAAACTTTTTCTATCAAATTCAATTACACCCGTAGATGAAGCTACCCGCTTAATTACCTTCTCCATTTTATTCACTCCAAATTCGGATTGTGACATATACTGATCTACTTTAGATTGAATTTCATTAAACCCTTCTTCAGACAATAGTTCCCTCTGAAATTTTTCTTCAACTTTATTATTTAGTACCTTTGCCATTCCCTTAAGTCCAAATGATTCAATCAAAGGAATCAGAAGATATTTACATTCCTGCAATTGCCTCCAAAGGTAGGTAGGGTCAATTTCTTCAATTCCTTCAAGATGATCAATATTATCGAAGAATTCTAATGACCTTAGCAAAGGACCCTCAATATCAAATGCCTGAGATTCCCTAAATGCCTTTAATGGGATATTTCCCATAGAAGGTCTTAGTCTAAAAAATTTATCTTTATTAGCTCTGAAGAACTCAAAGCTTCGTTTCCGACTGTTATCATGACTCTTACTAGGTTTGCCCAGAATTGATTGCAAATGTTGTTTAAAATCTTTCAATTCATCCTTCTTCTCCTCGGAAAGGTCAGGACCAATGTTCAATCCGTATACTGAATTGATATTATGGACAGGTATCTCGGACTTATCTTCAATCGCTTTTGATGAATAAGCAATTCCAATAGAATATCTTAATAATTCTGCCATTTCTGGATTACTCTCATCCATAGTTGCTAAAGTGGACCGTAATTTATCTTGGAACGCCTTGGTTTCTACGAAGTCATGTAAAAAAATTGCCCCAACCATACCTGTCGAGTTTACTACACCGTATTCGGAAGAATTCTTCTCCAGATCTCTTATCATCCTAATTATATGCTCATACCTATCCACCCTGTTTCCAACCTTCCCCGGCCTACCCATCCACTCCACAATAATATTGTGAATATATTTTAAATAGTTTGTTGATAATTCTTGATCTCTTTCAATTTTTTTAAGTACTTGTTCAAACTTATTAAATAAAGGTAAATTTGAACCTCTAAATACCTCTAGATAATTCTCTTTTGTTTCCTCAAGATATTTCATAGGTCTTGATTTATATTTCTCATCCGTTAATACTTCTAGAGTAGGAGCTTTTCCAATATCATCGATATGATTTACCATTCGGTCTATCATCTTTACAAATTTTATTACCCGCTTTTTACCCGCAATTTTTTTCGCATACTCTTCTATTGATACTCCCTCACCTTTAGAATGTGTCAAAGCTTCAATATTATCTTTAAGTTGAGGGGGAAAATGATCGATATATTCTTCAAATTTAGAGTCTTTAATATCCTCTAACCAATCATGTCCTATAAATGTAAATACTGATTCAAAAAAATTAAGTGGATCATCCCCATCATCTTCAAGAATATCATTTATTATTTCCCCCCTATTATCAAAAATCACCCTTAACCCTGGTAATAGATGCCCGTATAAGGATCTCCTTAAACCATCCCTCCTCTTGTCATTTGAGTGAATTAATTTACTAACTTCTAAGGCATTTAATAATAAAGAATATTCCTCAGAACTTATGTAGTTGGCGCCCAAGTAAAATGCGAATTCGTGTTCAATTTCTTCGGGGGTGGCAAAATTTACAGTATCTTCTAACCATGTTTCTCTTGATGTAGGGGTAAAAAATAGATCTTGTAATGCAACACCGTATTTGAATTCTAACCAAGCTTGTTCCCTATTTTCATTTCTAATAATTTGATCTATAGAATTTTGCCCTCCACTTAGTGTCTCTAAACGACCGAGATGAAAAGAAGCCATCAAATAGGGATCGTTATTTAAACGATCTTTAATCTCTGGAGTTATTACTAATTCTTGTTCGGGATTCATCAGAAAAAACAGAAAACTATACCATATTATTATATCATTAATATATAAATAGCCCCATCTTGAAAACTCAAGATGAGGCTATAAATCATTTGCAATATCTTTACTTTCCAAACTTCTCCCCGAACAATTTCACTGCTTCATTGATTATTTCATAAGCTTTTTCTTTTTCACCCCAGCCTTCGACTATAACCTTTTTATCAGTTTGGCCTTTGTATTTAAATTGTAAATCCTTGTATCTCTCGAAAAAGAAGCCAATTTCATCTTTCTGGTGTTCTGACAAATCTGTGATAGATTTTATATGTTTGTATCGAATATCATCGACTGGAACCGCTAGAATTTTGTCGTCTTTCTCACCACTATCATTAAAAAGCATAACACCAATTGGTCGGACAGAAATCAAACAACCTGGAAAAGTCGGATA
>CALMQQ010000131.1 GCA_937871845.1 uncultured bacterium | reverse complement strand
TAGCTATGGGTCTTGGAGGATTAGGTCCAGGCTTGAGGATTGGAATCCTGGCTGGAACAGCGTTAGAAGCAATTGGTCGAAATCCAGAAGCAACTTCTAAAATTCAGACAGTTATGATTCTTGCAATTGTGTTTGCAGAAGCTATCGCTATCTACTCACTAGTTATTGCTTTAATTATCCGTTTCGTCTAATTATTAAACAAAAATTATCATGCAAGCACTAGGATTCAATTTACTAAGTTTCATCATATATCTAGTACTGTTCGCAGTTCTATTTGTAGTGTTGAATAAATTTCTCGTACCTCCACTTTTGAAGAATATCAATGCTCGAAAAAAGCTTCTTGAGGACAATCTTAAACTCCAAGCAGAAATCGAAATGCACAAAGCAGAGCTAGAAAAGGAAGCAAAGGAGAAAGAAGCAAAATTGATAGAGAAAGCGGAACTACAAGCAGAGGAAATTATTAGCCAAGCTAATACAGAGGCAAAATCAATTGTAGAAACAGCAAAAGAAAAGTCAAAGACTATGTTGGATGAGGTAAAAGAGCTTATCGCCAAAAAACAAAAATCAGCATAATAATTATTAGCATACAAAAAAATGGCAAATGTAACGACTGGAAAAGTAATCTCGATTGATGAAGGTATTGTTACAGTATCAGGATTGTCGTCTGTAGGTGCTGGTGAGTTAATTAGAGTCAAAATTGATGAAAATAAATACGCTAGAGCTTTAGCATTGAACCTCGAAGAAGATGTCGTAAAAGGAGTTATGATCGATCACCTTGACGAAGTAATGCAAGGCCAAAGCGTAGAATCAACTGGGGAATTACCTTCAATTAAAGTCGATGACAATGTTCTCGGAAGAGTAATCAATGTTTTAGGAGAAGTTCAAGACAGTAGTGTTGAGATTCAATACGGTCCAGAGGCTAAAATGATGCCTATGGAGAAAAAAGCTCCAGGTGTCATCGAGAGAAAAGATGTTGAAAGACCTATAGAAACTGGAATTTTAGTTATTGATGCTTTGATTCCAATTGGTAGAGGACAAAGGCAATTAATTATCGGAGACAGACAGACTGGTAAAACCGCTATCGCAGTGGATGCTATCATCAACCAAAAAGGCAAAAACTGCCTTTGCGTTTATGTTGCAGTAGGTCAGAAAGCTTCAAATGTTGCAAACATTGTCAGAAAATTGAAAGAAAAAGATGCGATGGAATACACAACAGTAGTTGTAGCATCTGCAAATGATCCAGCAACACAACAATATCTAGCTCCATACGCAGGTACTGCC
>CALMQQ010000130.1 GCA_937871845.1 uncultured bacterium | reverse complement strand
ATAAACTTGTGCCGGGATATTCAGAAAACTATAAAGTAAGTTGATGCGAATTCAAGAACATTATTCTATTACTGAGTATAATGCTGCGTTTGATGAAAATAACCGCTTATATGATACTAGATCGCTGCGAGTAGGTGTTAGCATAATAGCTATTCAAAATTTTGCACTTACAAATTCCCGCTTAGTTGCATTGAACTCCCTTTGGAGATGGAGGACAATTAAATTTACATCTTTTATTATTCGCCAAGATTCAATACTTTTCACATATAGTCCAATATGATAACCTCTACTGATTTAATACCACAAGAAACAGAAAAAGTTGAATTGTGGGAATCACATGATTTAGGAAAAAGTTTTCAATATGTGGGAATTATTCCCTCTCTGGAAGTGCTTTATAAGATAAAAATCAAAATAGTTCAAGAAAATCTTAATTGTAAACTTCGAATTAGCGGCAAGGATTATCCCATTGATCCAGAGACAGGGATGACAGAACCATACGTTGCACTATTCGGGGAAGTGGCCATGCTGGCCCGTGAATTACTTCTCACCAGAAGTTCTAAACGACAAGGGACCTCTTGACAACCTCTTTATATGTGATACTATATCACATATATATGCTCACTACCGAACAACTTACACAATTCTTTATTGATGTGGCAGACTATCATACATTTTATGATTCGGTTAAAATGCGAGCCGGACAAGCAATGTACAATGTACTGAATACTACCTATCCAGAAATTGCTAAACAAATTAACGGTTCCGAAACGCTTGACCCATATTATAACGATAATAATATTCCTAATTTCTTAGCTTTTCTTATCGGTCAATGAAAGAACTATACCTTGCTCTTGATATATTTCGATCCTATGGATGGTCGGAATCTCTCCCTCAATTTTTTCTGGGGGAAATTCGCATCTACGGGTATTATCCAGAAAAAATGCTACAGCATGATGTGGAAACCTTGAAAGATTACCATTTTCATTGGATATCACCAGAAGATGATGAAAATGGGGAAGGGTTTTTCTCATGCCTCTGGTATGAATTGAATAATTAATATGATTAAAGAAATTTATACTATCAATTCGTGGGAACATTTATTAGTTACCAAATTGGAGTATAGAGCAATAGATTCCATGGCAAAAACATGGTATAATTATAATACTGATGTACCAATAATAGCACATCTAGAATTTATGAATGTAGTTCTCCAACACCGTTCCAAGAATGCATTATGTAACACAATGACACATTTCAACATTGACAGAAAAACTTGGATTACTGTATTACTTGAACCAGTATGATAAAAGAAATCTTTACTTTAGAAGATTGGTCGAGGCATGTAATTTCTACTGTAGTATCTACTGGAAGCCGATACACTACCATTAATGCTCGGTTTCCGAGTTGGTGTCCGTTGGTTTACCAGTTTGATGATATCAATAATCAGATTACTAAACTAGAGTCACCATATAATAAAATACCGTTTTTTATTATATATGACCGATGCGTCACTGTCGTTATTCTAAGAGATACCGTTTCATGAAAATTAA
>CALMQQ010000129.1 GCA_937871845.1 uncultured bacterium | reverse complement strand
AATGTTGAACCGGAATTCCTCACAAATTTAAAATTTGCGATTTCTGATGACTGGAAAGCAGAGAAAAATCCTTCAGAGTTCGCTCAAATACTTTTCGTAGGGGACAAGGCTGTTTTGCATAGTAGAATGGCGGATGCATATGCCTGGGCATCAAATCAATATGCTATCCAAAATAATAAAGATTTGCCATATCCTACACCTCTTCACACGATGCAAGGTTATATCAAATACATGAATAAGTTGTGGGATTTAGTTTTGAAGATTGATTTAATTGGAAAGGAACATGTCATTTTTAATTTTGTTGATATTGTAAATCATTGCCAGAGGATGTATTTGTACGATCCTGATGGTAAAAACTATCAGAATTATCTTGATACTGTTGCTGATATGTATAGAGATAAAGAAACAAAGTATCTAGAAGCTTTTGGTAGAAGCAAAGAAAGCATTAAAAAGATAATTCACGAGAAAAGTTAATAGAATTATCAATCCTAGTCAACGCTACAACTTGCGTTTTATTGCGCCATAACGCAAAGAAATCCGTAATAAATGTAGTATAATTACCCCGAAAGAAATACTTACCATGGATGAACTACCTTTAGGCAGGAAAATCTATGTTCTGAGAGAAGATCGCTCTCTCAGTCAAACAAAACTTGAAGTCGAAGCCGGGCTTTCATTTGGTACGCTCTCCCGAATCGAAAACGGAAACATCAATCCTACAAAGGAAACCATCATAAAAATCGCCCAAGTTTTGGACTTGCACGATGACGAGTTTAACTATTTGATTAGCTTGCAAAAATCCAGCCCGGATGTTGATGAGATTGAGAGGGTGGTGGGGTTGGTAAAAAGTAATTTTGATAAACAAACTGTACCAATATATATGATAGATAATCAATTCCGGATATGTTATTGGAACGAAATTATTTTAAAACTTTTTGAAATTGATAAGAGACTTACGTTGAAATTTCAAGGACTTACCACGTGGGATGTGTTGTTTCACAAAGATTTTAAAATCTTAAATAAAATTCCTAAGAAATATCTACCAATTATACTAGGTCAAATGTTAACTACATATAGGTCTGTTGTACATAAATATAGGAATCATCCACGTTATTTTGAAGACTCCAGAAGGCTAAAAAAGACTGTCTATATGAGCAAGTTATGGTCTCAAGAGTACAAGAAAGAATACCTCCCTTTTTCTAGCGACTTCTGGTTGAAATATAATGGGAAAGTTTTAGAAATTGACATAGAAATGAGTTCATTAAGTATAGATAGTCGCTTTTTTGTAATTAAGTATTATCCCAAAGATGTATATACAGCGAGTATATTTAACGAAATTCGCGAAGTTGTTAGTACCAATACAATTTAGGATTGATTATATAGTGGTAGTCCAAATGAGAAAATCGAACCTTGACCTTCTTGACTTATGATTTTCCTTTCACCTTTCATTAAATCTATAAGTTGGAAACTCACAAATAGACCTAATCCAGTTCCACTAGGATTTACTACATTATTTGATTGGTTATAAAGTGTTTGTGCTCGGAAAAACTTTCTACCTAACTTCTGAAGATTCTCAGCGGATATCCCGATTCCATCATCTTTTACATCTATCCAACCAAGATCTTCTAGTTCATACATTTTGATTTCTACATTTCCTTCACCGGTATACTTAATTGCATTATTAAGGAAATTATCCATAACTTCCTGTATTCTAATCTTGTCAGCTATCACATATATATCATTATCAGGTTCATTAAAAATGATATTGGTGTTATTCCTTTTTGCAAGGTCCATATGTCCTTGCAAACTTTCGTGAATAACATCTTTGAGAGATACTTTTTCAGGATTCACTTGCATACGTCCACCTTCCAGTTTTGTTGTAGATAAGAATGTTTCGATTAGCGCAATCTCTCTGCGAATTGACTCAACAGCCATTTTGGTATATTTTGCTAGTTTTTCTGGATCGGTATCATTTTTACTTAAGTGTTTTTGTAAGGTAACTACAGAATTTCTAGCAATAGAAATTGGAGTTCTAAGTTCATGACCCATAACATCAAGCATATCTTTTTCTTGTCTGCGGACTTCTTCTAATTTTAACAATGCTTCTTCAAGTGCCTTGTTTTTACTTTGTAACTCAGCCGTGGCATTAGTTACTTTCTTTTGTAGTGTTTCGTTAAATTGTTGAATTTCTTTATATAATAGAGCCCTACCTATTCCAAGGCTCATAGTTTCGGCTATACTTGTAAGTAATTTAAATTCCTGAGAATTATAAGGGGCTTTTGCTTCTTTGTAACCCACTAATAATAAACCCCGTACTTTTTGTTCTTCCCTTAAAGCTATTATAACTTCTAATTCGTATTTTTCCATTTGGCTTAGTATGTGGCTTTTTAACATACGATCTAGAGAGGAGTACTGTTGAGGATCTTTAAGATCATTTGCCGTAATTGTCTTTATGTTTTTAGATATAAAAAATTGTAAAAACATATTGAAATCTTGAGAAGAAGTGTAAGGCTCTTTTTTATAATTAAAGGAAAGCAGTTCATTTGTTTGATTATTGGTCATAATTATGACTCCCGAAGTATCTGGACGGATGGTCCTAGAAATCATGAATAATGATTCTTGACTAATTTTCTCAATATCAAGGCTGGTAGTAAGTCTTTGTCTAAGTTGTTCTAAAACAACTAACGGATTGTATCCTGGGTTAATAAGATGGGAATCAGTATACTCAGAAATGTATTTTATGAATATATTAGAGAAAACTGTGAATAAAATTGCAACAGGTATGCCTATTACAAAAGCATATTTGTTGAGGGATGTATCAAAAACTGTTTCATAGATATATGCAAGTATAAAATACATGAAATAGGGAGGAATAGAAGACAGTATATAATAAGAGATTTTCCCAAAAACCAATCGAATATCGAAAAGCTGATACTTAAGTATATTGTATGTTATTACAGATAGTAAAATTAAACTAAAACTTGGACCTAAATTCACATATGTATAATTTTTAAGAGATGGTAGTATCACGTTGAATGTAAGTCCAAATATAATTGCTAATAATAGACCCCAAAAAATAATTCTTAGCTGTATCTTTAAACTTCCGCTGACATCATTCAGTCTAGATTTTAATGTTTTTAAGGCAAGTACTATGAAATACAAATATGATAAGAATAAAATAATTACTCCATAATTAGTGTTGATTGATTTCAGTGAGAAATTTACACCTGTGAAAACGAAGTTGGGAATGTAGACTATCAATAAAGAACTTATAAGTAACGCTATGTGGACGAATTTAATACTTTTCCTTTCTTTTTTTGAGACGAGTGATAAAGAAAAGTTATACATAAAAAATATCATTAGACTTCCTGCGTTGTAGGCTATTGCTGTCCAGAATTCCATAACCTCTTCATTGGGTGAGTTTAAGAATGCAATGTTCGAGTATGACCAGGATGCAATGAAGATTGCAAACAACGAAAAATATATATGTATGTAGTTCCTATGATTCTTTAAGAAAACATAAATCGCCAGAACTATATGAAGAAGCGTTGATATATAAAGGAACAGCAACATGAAAGACACAATATATATTATTATAATACAACATGTTCGTGTCTATGGTAATAATATAATATTACTTTGTGGAAATTAAAGAGTCCTTTGAGAGGTTTGTTTGAGAGTAATGTAGCTTTTGTAAAGTGCGGGATTGTAATCTTTTACAATTGCTGTCAAACTAGTAGGGTCAAATATGAATGTATGACAAGGGTCATCTATCAGTTCACCTTCCGGATCAGGAGAAACATGATCATAAAGTGCTTTCCTTCTTTTCTGGTTCGTTACCATGATTTCTCGCATGCCATTACCAAATGTTTGAATGAAAATTTGAGACATAGCATCATCTGCTTGAATAACACCTGTTTGACAATTATCAAGATCTACAAATGCACGAAGTGCTACTGGGCTTTGAACTAATAAGGCAGCACCAATGGTAAGTCTATTTTGCATACCTTGAAGTTGTTCAGGTGAGAATGTCAATCTCTCTATAGTTCCAAAAAGAGAACCATTAGAACTTGGTATCACCGAACTTATCCTTTCCAGGACACTTCCGTTTTGTCCCGCCGGATCATCTACGCCCCGATTGAGTTCGTTAAGAGCTGTAAAGCTGCTCCTGACAACTAGAAGTGGTGAATGGGAGTAGTCATTTGGCGTAATTGTTTCAACTATTGTTCTGGATGATGCCAAAATTGACCCGTCAGCATTTAAGAGCAATTGGTGTGATGTATTAGGGTTAATATCAATCCCATTCCAATCATAAGGGGGTGTTAGCCAACCCTTTCCCATCTTAAATACCTGATAACGCATTTTAATAATTTGGTCTATTTGGTCTGGAGATAAATCTTCAGCAGCTAGGGATCCCATAAACAAATTTTCGCCGTGTAGATTTACCAAAGATTCTCTCGCAGCTTCAATTAGGCTGGAGTTCTGGCGTGATGGAATGCTAAGCGCTACAATATCACGCACAGGAATAGGTACGAATACATTACAATTTAACTCTTCGCTTGTTTCACCAACTAAACTATCCAAGATTGATATCCTAATATATAACTATACAGATTATATCGTATAACTGGAATTCTGTGTAATATAGATGATATAGTATATTTAATGAGAATAAACGATTTATATATTACAAATTACACAAAAACCCAAAAAAAACATGCCCATAAAACTACTTCACACCTCAGATGTTCACCTGGAAGCGGGATTAGCGTTCCTTGGTGAGAAAGCTGGTGCTCATAGAAAGTTACAATTAGAGACTTTTAGCAAAATTATTGAGAAAATTATTTCCGAAAAATTTGATATTTTTTTTATTGCCGGAGACCTTTTTGACACACCTTTCCCAAGTGAAAACGTAAAAATCGCTGTTTTTGATCAATTCAAGAAACTTGCTGACAATAAAATTTATGTTGCAATAATTGCTGGAAATCACGATAGACTCGAGCCTGGTTCAGTTTATTTAGATAAAAACTATCTAAAGTTGAATCCTGAATATATTCAGATTTTTAATCAGCCTGTTAAAACTACTTGGGAAATTCCTGCCCTGGATTTGACTGTGCATGGAGTTTCGTTGTTTAAGCAAAAAGACAATTCATCCCCACTTGATAAGATCACAAAATCAAACAGAACAAAATTCAATTTCGCACTTTTGCACGGTTCCATTGAAATGGGGAATGATAATACAAACAATCCAATAAACATTACCAAATTAAAATCAGCAGGTTTTGACTATGTAGCTCTAGGAGACTGGCATAGTACTAAGAAAATCTCTGATAAGCCCGCAGTTTGGTATTCGGGTTCTCCTGAATTGATCAATATTGATCAATCTGGATCTGGAAATGTCCTTGAAGTGCATCTCGACAATGAAGTTGTCGTCAAAGAAACTAGAGTAGGTAGTATAGATGTATTAAAAATTGATTTGGATGTTACTGGATTAAAAAGTCTTAATGACATAAGTCAAAAATTTCGTGAGTTATCATTGAAAGATTTAGAAAAGAAATTTGTCGAATTGAATCTTACAGGACTACGAAACTTGAAATCATCTTTCAGTACGGAGGAAGTTTTCGAATTAATCAAAAACAAAGTTTATTATCTCAAAATTAAAGACAAATCAAAATTAGAACTTTCTCAAGATGAGCTTGATGACTATCCTGAGGAATTTTTAATCGGGAAATATATTCGACTACTAGAGTCTAAAAAAAGTGAGGATTATTCTCAGAATAAAATAATTGATGAAGCGATACAGCTTGGTGTTCGCCACCTACAGAATAAATAATGAAAATAAAGAACATTAAGATAGAAAAATACAAGAAATTCAAAGATCTTTCACTAGAGTTTGATCCTGGTGTGAATGTCATTGTAGGTGATAACGAAGCTGGAAAGTCAACACTTGCTCAGGCGATTATGGATTTGCTCTATGTAGATCCGGCAACGAAAGCAGTAAGTTTCGTCAATACAAGAAAATCATGGGGAACTAGTCATATGCCACACATTGAGATGACTTTTCACGCATTACAATCCGTCTTCACCTTAAGTAAGGACTTCCAGAAGAAGACCGTGATATTAAAAAATCTGGACACCAAAAAACAAGTTGATACCTACAAAGAAAGTTTAGAGAATCTTAAAAAAATAATTGGGGTGTCGTCGGAGCAAATATATAGAAAAACAGCTTTTATTAATCAAGGAGATGTTGCGCTAGTAGATTCTAGCGATGATTTATTGCACGAGATAACCGATATGTCACCTGGTTCCGGAGGTCAAAGTGGAGTGCAGAAAATTATTAAAAATCTACAATCCGAGCTTGCTTCATTAACTCGAGGTTTGGAGAGACCGGCAAACAATCCAGGTCCTATAAAATTACAACAGGACAGGATTCAAAAGATCTCTGATTACTTAAAGGATAAGAAGTTGCAATGGGAGAAAAGGCAATCAGCATCTAATACACAAGATGAATCGGGAAGTGAACTGGATAAGGTTACTACCAAAATAAAAGAAATTGAAGAGCTATTGGAGAATTACAAAGTTGCAAAGGAAGGAAAAGCAAACTTGGCGAAGATTGTCGATGAAATAAAATCAATTGAAGACAGATTACAAAAAGTAGATAGATTAACTCAGGAGATTGAACAATTAAAAGAAGAAAGTAAGAAGTATTCGAAATTCGAAAATCCACAACTCGACAATGACTTAAAAGTAATAATTGGTCTTGAGCAGTCCATTAAACTAGCTGAAAAAGAGTTACAGAATGTCGGAGATGAGAGTGGAATCAATCAGCAGAATCTTGAGCCGATAAAAACGACTAATAAAAGGAAATTCCCTGTTGTCCTTGCGAGTCATCTAATTGTTTTTCTAGTATTTCTAGTATTAACAATCTTTGCATTCCTAACTCAAGAAGGTGTATTTATTCCTCTAATAATTTTCATCCTTGGCATTTTTGTTAATATTGCAATTTTCCTTTGGGGGAAATTAAATTCCAAAAATAATGATATTGTTCCGAATAAGTCATATGAGGATTCTATGAACAAATTGGAAAATCAGCTAAAAGAAAGAATCAAAAGCGATCAAGCTGAACTAAATACCGTTTTAGCAAAGTATGATGTTAATGACGCAAACCAATTTTACTCATTAAAAGCGAACTACGTTTCAATAAAAACGAAGTATTCCGATTTACTTTCTCAATGTAAAGTGGTCTTGGGCGGAGAAGAAATTGAAAAAGTTAAAAAACAACAACTTGAGCTGTTGTATTCTAAAAAAGAATTAGAAACAAATGTACTTACAGAAAAAGTCTTAAACTCACAATTAAGTCCTGAGAAATATCTTGAAAAAAGTCGTGAATTAGACAAACTTGAAATCCAACAGAGTAATCTCAAAGAAGAGCTAGTAGCTTCTATGACGCGAGTCTCTGATAGTAATGTGGAGTATTCTGAATTAGTCTCACTAGAAGAGGAGTTAGAAAATTCTAAGAAAAATATGTCAGATCTAATTCAAAAACAAAAAGTTCTACAATTAACTATTTCTACGATGCAGGAAGCTGTGATTGAAGTTTCGAAATTGGCAAACAAAATCCTTGAAAAAACGATTAGTGAAAAGCTTGGAAAAATCACTTTAAACCATTATACAAAAATTCAGGTAAAACCAGATTTGACTATCCAAGTTTACTCGAACGAAAAAAATGATTGGGTTGATCCAATTAACGAATTATCACGCGGAACAATAGACCAAATATATTTCCTGGTTAGGCTCGGTTTTCTGAAGCTTATAACTGAAAATAAAAATATCCCGATTATCCTTGATGATCCATTTGTTACTGCTGACGCGAATAGAAAAGAATCGCTTCGTGAAGTTGTGATCGAAATTGCAAAACAAAATCAAGTCATTCTTTTTACGAACGACCTTGATTATTCTGATTGGGGAAATACTATCGTTTTGCCTGCTAAGGGTTAATTCCAAACATATTCAATCTAGCTTGTGAATATAGTACAATATATTATGTACGCGATAATTAAACCTGCTCAAAAGTTACTAATCTCTTTTGTAATAATTTTCACATTATTGGCAATCTTGCACCCTGTGGCTGTCTACGCGAGAACCGCAGAAGAGATTGAACAAGAAAAGTCCGTAAAACAGAAAGAACTCGACAAACTTAATACCGATTTGAAAAAAGCTGAGCAGACCTTAAAATCAAACATTTCAAAAAAGTCTTCCTCTCTTAGTGAAATTGATAGAATCAAAGCCGAGCTGGCAGAAATTGAATCACAATTAGAAGTTAATAAATTAACTCAATCACAACTTGAACAAGAAATCTCATTGAAATCATTAGTAAAAGAAGATACTGAAAGACTACAAAATATCCAGGTTGCTACATCATATATCTCATGGAAAACACAAGACGACACATCGATTGTACTAGGTGGAGATGACGTTATAAAAAATGCAATTTATTATGATTTTGTTACCGAAGAATCAAAAAATTCAATTAAAGGACTCACCTCAGAACTTGAAACTCTTACTAGGTCAAATGAAGAATACAAAGCCCAGATCGATAAACTCGGGAAAGATAATGTAGAGCTAGCGTCGCGTAAAACACTTTTAGAAAAGCAGATTTCACAAATTGATTCAAACATTGCAAAAGCAAAAACAAATGTAGATGGTTTGAGATCAAAAGTTGTGGGTGTACAACAACAAGTTGATTTTCTTACAAATGAACAGCGATCTATCCAAAATACAGAAAGAGATTTACTTC
>CALMQQ010000128.1 GCA_937871845.1 uncultured bacterium | reverse complement strand
GGTTGCAAATAACCCACAAGTTCAAATGAATCAAGTCCCACAACAAATTCCACAAACATCCACTCCGATGCCTGTCAATCAACAAGTCCAGCAAGTACCTACGCAAATTGAGAAAATGGTAAAACTTGAAGGAAGTTCGGCTCATGCACCTATTATTTGTTTAGTAGGAGTGCAAGGTATCGGTAAAACTTCTATTGCCAAGTCTATCGCACTTGCGATGGGACGGCAATTCGTGAGGATTTCACTTGGAGGTATAGCTCATGTTTCTGAGTTGAGAGGTAGATCTCGTAGTGAGATTGATTCCGAACCAGGACAAATAGTCAAATCTCTCATAAGGACTGATGTGATGAATCCACTGATATTAATGGATGAAATTGACAAAGTTAGTGACTTTGGTGGTGTGCGAGCGGACGTAATGGCAACTTTACTTGAAATTTTGGATCCAGAACAAAATGCAACATTCCGAGATCATTATATTGATTACCCGGTTGATTTATCGAAGGTGATGTTTGTTTGTACTGCCAATAACCTTGGAGGAATTAGTGCTGCACTTCTTGATCGTTTGGAGATTGTCCGTATGTCTAGCTATACCGATGAAGAAAAAATGCACATTGCAAAGGACTATCTACTTCCAAAAGTTATAGAAGCAACTGGAATCGACCCAAATGTAATCGTCTTCAGTGAAAGTGTCTGGCCATTATTGATTCGCCCTCTAGGTTTCGATGCGGGAATTAGACAGTTAGAGAGAAATATCACTACTCTGGTGCGAAAAATCGCAAAGAAAATGGTTGAAGGGCAGGGTAATCGATTTGAAATAACTCCCGAAAATTTCAGACAGTATCTTCCTGAGGATTTTGGTGTTTATTCGTAAGAGAAAATCTTAGATTTAGTGAGTCTTCTTTTTTTTATTTCCATTTATAATTTGCATTGCGATATTAGTCGATAAATCTTCAACGAAGTTAGTTCCATAGGCTTTGTTCCTATATCTGGTATCAGCTATAGAATGCCTTAGTGTGCTCATCGTGATTTCCTCTGAGCTGTAGCCACTTGCGAGAGCGTTCCAAAATTTCATTAATAGTATTTTATCTGTGAGTACTGAAGGTAATGAGTACAATGCTCCAGTTACTGCTGTATGTAAATCAACTAACTTCATATACTCTCTTTTGGACAAAGATGTACGGCCCTCAATATCAACATTAGAAAGCGTGCTTATATCTGTTAATGTAGAAAAATCGGTTAGACAGAATCTTCCAGGTTTACCTTTAGCGGAACTCGGTTGTAATGCCAAATGATAATTTCCACCATGAAGTTGTAAATGTAAAGTGTCTCTTTTATGTAGAATTTTTATTGTGAAAGCGAGTTGTTGTACGAAATTTAGCAATAAATCCTCACCCAAACTTGGGGCCTCATTAATGGATACTAAGTTCGCAGGTAACCGATATATATAACCCGCTTTTCTTGGATCAAGTGTACTGAGAGTTAATATAAATTCTGGTGTAATTACTCCACTTCCAGCTAATAGTCTTTTCGCTATTGCTGTTTTTCTTAATTTTTCTTCAACTCTGTCTTTTCCTATAGTTCCAAATAGGTCAGGTGAAGTATGGTGTGTGGCATTCCCTTGTTTATCGATTTGGAGACCAATCCCAAGTCCTTCTCTGCCTTCAAGAACTCGTCGAATTGCATTAAGCTCTTCGTAGGGAATTTCGTATTCTGGTTTTGAATAATATGTATTTGCCTCAACTCCTTCCTCTGTATTACCTATACCAAAACCAAAACCTGCGAAGAAATAATTCTGCTCATCAGGTCCTTGAAAACAAAGCGTTCTTGTATAACCATCAATAGGTCTAGGCTTAAATACAAAACCTTTCGGAACTTTAAGTTCGAAATATAACCTTTCTAAAGAGTCGGTATCACTTAGAACTTCGGGAAAGTCAGTTTTTGTAACGATTTTAAAGACAGGAGAAGGTTTAACAAATTCGGGTCGTTCAGTAGCGAAAGGATTTTCAGCGAGACCTAACATTGTCTAATATAACTTCAGTTAAGCTGTCTCCAAGAATTTCTTATAATCCGTATCTTTGTTCATCACTTTCTCAATAGCATCTCGAACGATTTGAGCTTTGTGCATGCGGTTTTCCTGTGAAGACCATTCAAGGTATCGATCAATTTCGGATGAGATTATTAGGATAAATTTTGAGTCTAAATTCTTTTTTATTTGTCCTATATATTTATCTAGTGTGCTTTTCAAGTTCTTCTCATCATACTTTACAAACGTAAGGAATTTACTTTTACCTGCAATGATTGGAGGAGCAGTCGGTTCGACTGATTGCTCATTGTATAGAGCCAATACAGGTTTTTTGATACTGAGTGCATAAGAAATCTCATATCCTACACCACTATCTGACATAGAAACTTCAGCGATAACTAGGTCTGAGCTTTTAATTATCTTGGTATTGCGATTATAGATATTTACATATTCGTCCTCACTTTCTTCATATAAAAGCTTAGGCTCTGTATTAAAATTCCCATCCCAGACTTCATGTCCTAAATCTTTTAACTGTTTAATAATTTGTTTCTGCCATCTTTCTGAGTGGGTATCTCTTTTTTTCCCTAATATCGATGCTACAAAATAGATTTTCATGTTTTTTAGTTAATAAATTATAATAAATGTCTCATTTTAGATTTCTTTGTCTGTAGATATTTTCTATTATATCTATTAGGTGGAATTATTAAGGGGATTCTTTCACTAATCACAATACCATTTTTTTCTAAGCACTCAATTTTATCTGGATTATTTGTAAGTAATTTTATTTTTGAGATTTTGTAATATTTTAAAATGTCTGCAGCCAATTCGTAGTCGCGTTGATCAATTGGTAGGTTAAGTGATTCGTATGCCTCAACAGTATCTAGACCTTCGTCTTCCAAATGGTTCGCCATAAACTTTTTTCTTAGCCCAGCACCTCGACCTTCTTGAAATAGATATATAATTGCGCCTTTATTCTTGTAAATTATTTTTAATGATTCCATTAGTTGGGGTCTGCAATCACATCTAAGGGAATGGAATGCTTCTCCAGTAATACATTGCGAGTGTATTCGTATAATCGGATTTTTAGCTTTGATAATGTTATCTCTGGAAATTACCATAACTTCATCACCATTTCTGCTAAACAATGTAGCCTTTAACATCCCCAAGTCTTCTACAGGTAGACTCACTTTAGAAATCTCGACTAATGTAGTATTATTCAATATGATTTATTAATATAAGTATTATATAACGACATAAAGTATATAATATAATGTGTGATTTATCAAGTGGGTGCTTAATATGAATAAAAAGATAGCAATCGATATTGATGATACTTTGTTAGATACTCAAAGTATATTCTGTGACGTATTTGAAAATTTCTTTAATAGAGAACTTGACTACAATTCTTGTAAGTCTATTACGGGTAAATTTCTGGATTCCGGTTTGGTCAATAAAGATGAAACCAATCTTGTGATCAAGTCTGAAGAGTATCTTAATAAAATGTTTTCCATGCCTGTATTCCCGGGTGTATATGAGTCCATACATGACTTGATGAAAGAAGGGGTAGAGGTAGTATATGTGTCATCGAGGGATAATCTCACAAATTTTGAACTTAGGACTAAAACGATTAAGTGGCTAAGAGATAACAATCTTTATTTTAATAATGAAATCGAATTCACAAGGAAAAAGGGAACTTATTTAAAGGGAAAGAAGATACCGTTGCTAATTGATGATGCACCAATATTTGCTGAACAGGCAAAAAATTATAATATTGTTACTATTATGCCTATCAAGCCATGGAATAAAAACTATACTTCAGAATATGTACATAAAGTGTTGGCTTGGGAAGATATCCCAAGTTTGGTATATGAAAATTTAGGAATGAAATAGTTATAATTTGAGGTGATACCTGCTAAACTATAACCTATGAAAATGAAACTGCCATTTCTCAGCAAAACAAATAAAACAGATAACGAAGTGCTCTTGGCGCTTGACGTCGGTACTGAATTCGTAAAAGCTGTTATCTTCACAGTCGAAGAAGGTGATTCTTCCATAAAAGTACTGGGCTATGGCCGTAGTAGACAACATGGCTCTTCAATGAAAGGCGCTATGGTCATTAACATAGAGCACGTTGTAAATGCTTGTGACAAAGCTATCGGAGAAGCACTGAATCATGCCGATGAAATCATGAGCAAGGAATTAGGTGTTGAGTACGTTACTCCCGCACCTGAAAAAGCACTTTTAGGTATCGCTGGAGAACTTGTAAAAGGTGTGACTATCATTGCTGATTATTCGAGAGAAGAGCCTGACGTAAAAATTGAACAGAAAGAAATTGACGAAGTTATTACCAGTATAAAGGAATACTCATTTAATCAAGCTATCAACGACATTTCCGAGGAAACCGGAATCGAGACCAAAAGGCTTCAAGAAATTAACACAAAAATTAATGCTACATACATTGATGGTGTTCAAGTTGATCGTCCACTAGGTATGACCGGAGAGAATATAAGTTATCGAGTATTCTCAACTTTTGCTCCTTCTTTGCACTTAAATTCCCTCAAGGAAATTGCATCTCAACTTGGATTAGAAATCTTATCAATCGAAGTTGAGCCATATGCTGTAGCTAGAGCAGTCAAAGACGCAAAAAGTGAGAAATTCTCTGCTGTGATTATTGATATTGGTGGAGGTACTACTGATATTGCTGTGGTTGACCGAGGGAGTGTTATCGCTACCAAAATGTTCGCTTATGGTGGTAAAGTTTTCACAAAGAGAATTTCAAATAAATTAAAAGTTCAAATTGAAGACGCCGAAAAAATCAAAATTGATTATAGTAATGGTGCAGTAAACGAAACTCAGAGCAGAGCAATTAGAGAAATGTTGACTAAAGACTGCTTAGTTTGGGCACAAGGTGTTGAGTTGTCACTTTCAGAAATCGAAGATATTGATAGTTATCCTACCGTATTTTATCTTTGCGGAGGAGGGTCTGGGCTACCTGAAATAAAAGAGTCTCTTCAAGAATATGCATGGTTACAAACATTGCCTTTTGCTAAACATCCAAAGATTGAGTATTTGTATCCTAAGCAACTTGAAGATATTAATGATGTATCTCGAAGTATAACTGGTCCTGAGGACATAGCGCCTCTTGCACTTGCAAGGATGTATTTTGAATTAGATAAAAAATAATGCAGACGATAGAGAAAATATTTGTTGATCAGGATGACGAAATCATATTCGTCGTTGAGAAGATTTTACGTGCAGCAACATCGCGTGTGATATTAGTAATCCCAGCAACTAGCGGTGTGGTAAGTAGCGTTATTAGTTTGAAATTGTTATCTAAACAATTAATTGACTCTAATAAATTATTAATCCTGGTAACGGACAATCCTACAGGCATAAAATTAGCAGGTAAAGCCAATCTAGTGGTTCGTGACAAAATTAGTCTAGTGGATAAATCTGCTTGGGATGAAGCTTTAGCTATTAAGAATGAACTTAGAGAACATAAAGAAGGAATTAAAAAAGAATTACTTACTTCTAGAATGCCCGAAGAAGTAATCGAGGAGGAGGTTGTTCCAGAGGATGTTGAAGAAGTGAAACCTGAGGTTACCGAAAAAATCGAAGAACAGAAAGAACCAGAGATAACTAAACCAATCGAACATACGGAAAAAGAGATATTCGGGGAAAAGCCTCGACTAAGTCCGAAAATCGTTACTCTGGGAGGTATCGCGATTGCTTCAGGTGGTGATATTAATGAATTAAAAGACTTAAGCACACCAGTTACTGGAGTTGAGATAAAAAAAGACGAGAAAGAATCAGAAGTCGAAAAACCTGAAATTATTGCTGAGCCAGAAAAACCTACAGAAGAGAAACAATCTGCAAATGTTGCAACACGAAGGTTAAAAGAAAGTGGTCCCAAGAAAAAAAGAAATATTAAAAAACTGCTTATAATTGTCGGTTTAGCTTTACTATTACTACTATTGCTCTTTGGCGGTGCATTTGCATATAGTTACAAAAATATGGCCAAGGTTGAGATTGAAGTAGAGTTCAACCAATCCGAAGGTAATATAAATGAAATGATTACTGTTTCCACTCTTGCGACTGAGATTGATAGTGAAAATTTGATTATTCCTGGAACTGAACTTGGACTGGAGGAATCTTCCTCTGGAGATGGTGTTGCGACAGGTAAAAAAGAAACAGGAGAGTACGCTAAAGGTATTATTGAGATGAGAAACAAACCTGAGAATGAGTCCGCCGTTACTCTTGCGAAGGGCCAGATCG
>CALMQQ010000127.1 GCA_937871845.1 uncultured bacterium | reverse complement strand
ACTACTTTGGCAAGGCTAGTCCAGAAGGATGTCAAATAGGGTTAAATTGTAGGTATGAACCCCAAGTAAATGTTCCTGATACTCTTCAGGCATATGGTTCTACACTCAAACCTATGATTTATTACAATGCATTTATGCGGGGGATAATGACTCCAGAAACACTTGTATATGATGCTCCTATTACAATTGGCAAGTACACTCCGAAAAATTATGATGGGCAATTCTCTGGACTACATCCATATAGGTATATGCTTGTCCAATCGAGGAACATTCCTGCGATAATTCTTCTTGAGAAAATTGGCTATACAAGCTTGATAGAACAAATGAAAACCTGGGGTTACACCACAATGAACAATCCGAATGGTTATGGATTATCTTTAGCAGTAGGAGGTGGAGAATTAAAATTAATTGAACATGCGCAGGGTTATGCAGTTTTCGCAAATAATGGAAAATTCACACAACATGAAGTAATTAGCAAAATAGTTGATAGGAATGGTGAAATTTTATACGAACATCAACCTATAACAACACAAGTAGCTGATCCTAGAGGAGTTTATTTAGTTAACGACATATTAAATGGTAATAAAGGTGGGCCTGGATTTTCTTTCGATGGTCGTGATATGGCTGGTAAAACAGGAACTTCTGAAGATCAAACAGAAACACTCTACATAGGGTATTCACCTGAAATAGTTGTAGCTGGAATGCTCATTAATAATGATAATACTCCGATGAGATATGGAGCGACAGGTCAAACTTCTGTCAGACCTTGGGTAGGGGAGTATCTCCAACTTGCTTCGTCTAAATATCCTCCAACGCCCTTCGAATATCCAAACGGTATTGAAATCAGAACCGACGGCAATCTATATATAACTGGAATTAGCCCCGAGACAACTAAGCCCGATTTTAATTATCAATTCTATACACATAAGAATTTCCAACCATACCCAACGTTTTGATAAGTTACTCTGAATATGTTTGTCTGTTATAATAACTAGTTTAATTTGGTTAAGTGTTTAATGTCCAACGATTATAAAATAAATATCATACATAGAGATGAATATGGCAGACCAAGTGGAATTGTTGCCTTGAATAAACCCAAAAATATTACTTCACACGACCTTGTGAATGCACTCAGAAAGAAATTAAACACAAAAAAAGTTGGACATGCAGGAGCCCTGGATGTTTTTGCGGATGGAGTTATGATTTATCTAATTGGAAAAGCAACAAAATTATCAGACAAGTTGATGCATTTAGATAAAGAGTATACAACTCAAGTAATATTTGGAATTGCAACCAGCACACAAGATCCCGAAGGAGATATAACAGAAGTAAAAACAGGTTACAATCTAAAAGATATGGGTGATATTAATTCAATCTTGATGGATTTCAAAGGCGAATACGATCAATATGTATCACTTTATAGTTCAGTTAAAGTTGACGGAAAGAAACTCAGGGTGATTATGAGGGACAACAACTATGATAAACATGTAGAAATCGATGATAACAATAGAAAGAGGATAGTATTTACACCAAAATCTGAAACCTCAAATTTGAAGTCTTTCACTTTGCAATTACCTTCCAAGAAAGTGAAAATATTCGATATTGAGCTTTTAGAGAAAGGTGAGATAGAAGTTGAAGAAATGGGCGAATTCAAGAAAAAGCTTGCAAGTTTCCCAAAGTCTCAAAAATTTCCATACATCAAAATACGTGTAAATAGTTCAAAAGGAACTTATATTAGACAACTTGCTGAAGATATTGGTGAAAAATTAAACATGCCCGCAATGTTGATTAACTTGACCAGAACAAGGGTAGGGAATACATCATTAAATGACTGTATGAGTCTAGAGGAAGTTAATTAGTTTAGATTCCGATATAGTCTTCGACTTTATAAAAAATAGGCTTTTTAAGTATTTCATAAATCGATTTAATATCAGATTCTGTGTTTATTGACCTTACCTCGGGAACATCAATTAGAATTCTTTCATCTACGATATTTTCTTCATCCTCCGAAATTTGATTCTCATCATTTACCGAGACAACCTGATCTTTAGTTACTTTTCCGTATTTGTATGAATCAATTAATTTGTTTTGTGGATCATATAAATTGATTGTATCTCCATCATTGTTTAAGGATATTGTGGTTGGGAATATTCTTGTGTTTGCATTTGAATTGAGTATTAGCTCTGAAATTTTAAATGATTTGTTACTTTCGTCTTTGATTATCCAACCATTCAAATTTATCTCTGAACCCGTAGTGTTCGATATTTCCACCCATTCAGAACCCTGAGAAGGATAAGGAGAAAGTGCGGATATGATTATGTCGCGGTAATTGTATGTCGTGAAATATATTACAGTAGGAAAAGGTGTGACTGTAGGGTTTTGGACTACATCACAAGAGGTGTTTTCAAGACCCATAGTATGCGTATGGTTATTAATCGCTATAGTAGAACAATCACCAGTTAACAACTCGAAACTTTTTCCTTCGATTGATTGTACATAGCTGAACTTGTGCTCGATAGATGTATCATTTTCAAGCAGAACCAATGTTGCTCCTGAGTTAACTAAATTAAATGAAAAATCCACCATTTTGTTTGATAATTCAAAAGAACTTTTGTCTCTTGTGAGTAGTATAAATTCGTTTGAATTAATCTCTAAATCAGGTAATGCTATTCCGTTGAATTTCCATTGATTTAAATTGACCGATTCTGAAGATGCATTTTTTATTTCAATCCACTCGTATTTTGAATCGTCGCCGACGGGATTTGGCATAACTTCATTAATAATCAATTTGGGTTTTTCTTCGGACGCAAAAGAATTGTTTGTCACCCAAAGCAATGATGTGAAGATTATTATTACGTAGATGAATATTTTCATGATTAATAACTCTATATGCAGAGTTTAGTAAATTATTATGGGGAAATCCTGAAATTATTTATCTTTGGAAAAATAACCTAGAGTATCCAATTTTGTATGAGCTGAATATACAAAACTCCCAAATACTAATTCAGGCAGATGCACAATAAATATTAAAGAGTTAAATGATTTTACTATTCAGCTAGATGAAGGTAGAAAGAGTATTTTCCTTGGTTACAATTATCTTTCGTTTCGCAAATCTTTCTCCAAAAACCTTGACTCGTACTTCCACCTTTATATAACCAACCATCATGAGCTGCATATATGTAAGCATGAACGTTCGCTGTCGAGGAAATGTCTATTGCATCATGCCATCTCTCCCATCTCCAACCATATGCAGATGTATAATTGAAAGGGTTTTTGAGTGGCCACTCCATCGAACCATCACCTCCACAACCGCTAACTACGCCAGGGATAAGCAAACTACATGGATTGACAGATGATCCGTTTACTTTTGTACCAAAATGGAGATGTGCTCCTGCAGGTCCAGATGGTATAACATATCCGGTGTAGCCTTGACGTCCTATTATCGTTCCTTTTTTGACGTAAGCGCCATTTCCTAAATTTTTCGTAGTATTGAAAAGCTCTTGCTCAATTTTATACTGCATAGCTAAAGTTTTTTGCTCTTCTTCTGAGAGTTCAGACAATGTTCTAGAATTAGTTGCGACCTTTGCGATACTTTGCTGCCTTTTCGAACTATAAATACTTCTGGTTGAGTTTAAATCTGCTTCGTCCCTCTCTAATGCTAATAATTCTTCATTTAGCTGCACTTCATCTCTAAGTACTTTAATCTTATCTTCTTCTAATCCGACTTTTTTACCCTCTAAAATAACACGCTTGTCTTTCAAGCTGGCTACAAGCGTGTTTGTCGTATCTTGGATAGTATTATGATAAAGATTGTATTTGATTACATCCGATTGACCTTTAGGAGTAACAATCATGTTTAATTCAGAAAAAGTCTTTTGCGAAAGATACATGTCTATAAGTCGAGTATTTGTCTCGTTTTCCAGATCATACAATTCAGTTTCCGCTGTTTCAATTTCTATTTCTGTTTCTTCAAGCTTTTTTGTAAGAATATCTATCTCTAATTCGAGTTCTTTTATAACTAGGCGCTTTTCGTCTATTTTATTTGATAACAAATCAATTTTGTTCTTCAAGTTCACTAACTCTTGCTCATAAGAATTTTGTAGTGATTTTTCCTTACTGATATCTTGTTCTAAGTTTTTCTTTGTACTTCTAATCTTTTCTAATTCTTTTTTTACTTGGTTCAATTCTTCCTCCAATGATAATGCCTCAGCGACCTGTGGGATATTCACACTTATAATGGAGAAAGTAAAAACAATTATGGAAAATAATTTGAAGAGAGTAATTAATTTTGACTTAATTGGCAGTAATCTCATGATACAAACCAGTATAACATAAACTTAATTTATGTATCGACGTATCGCAACTATACTGTTGAATGCACCTATCAGAGCTCCCAAAACAGCTACTGCTAGTACACCTAATATTACATCAAGGAAATTTATACTTGGCCATTTTAATCCACCTAATAAATTGTAGACAAATGTCACAGCATTACTGTTTCGTTCAACTACCAAAACGTAATAACTTATTAGTGAGAGAGTAAGGGTAGAAATCAAAGCTCCGATTAAACCATAAATCATGCCTTCAATAATGAAGGGTAGACGAATAAACCAAAGACTCCCACCAACTA
>CALMQQ010000126.1 GCA_937871845.1 uncultured bacterium | reverse complement strand
ACGACCAGTTAAAGTGATCAATTTTCTCCTTGCGGGTTATGTATCTCCCCCCGTTTTACTCAAGGATTTAAAGTCGGAGCAAATATTTGAGGGACACCCCCCTCAATCTATTATCCATTTGCCAAAGGAAAAACTTGATAAATTATTCGCGCATCTGGATTTGGGATTTCAGACATGACTGGTGCGAGGAGAATTATCGCCCTAGCTGGGTTATCAGGCGTGGGTAAGACGACTTTGATACATCAAGTTATAGATCCACGCATTATTGTTCACCTCTCAGCAAGCGATCTTATTAAAAACCAGATTAAGCTTGAGAATGAGGGCGATAAGACATCAGAGATGTTACGCACTGGGAATATTACTAATAATCAGGATCGGCTTGTCACAGCGTTTACAACAATTGTATCAAGTATCAGAGAGCACATAATTTTAGATTGTCATACAATTATTGACACTCCTGTGGAAATCCAAAAAATTTCAATAGAAGTTTTCAGGGCTATGGAAATAACAGATTTTATTTTTCTTAGCATTGATCCAATAAAACTCTACCAAAGGCGAGAAAAAGACAAGATTCGGTTGCGACCGATTCGCACAATAGAAGAGATAGAGTTACAGCAGAAGATCAGCCTTCAATTAGCGCGCCAAATTGCAGAAGCCCTTTGTATTCCTTTTTTTGAGATTGGTTCAGCTCCTGAGGCACAGCTTTTGTTTATTTTAAAATCTTTACCTCTACTTTCCAGGAATTTGTCGTAGTGAGATGTATATTTTGCAAATCTCAAACAAGTACGAGCGAACCTCTCGAACACATTATTCCAGAATCGCTTGGTAACAAAGATCATATACTTAAGCGCGGTGTTGTTTGTGGCAGGTGTAACAATTACTTTTCCCACAAGGTAGAAAAGCTATTTTTAGAACTCTTCCCAATCAAGGCACTACGCTTTTATGAGGCCATACCAAGCAAGAAAAAACGTATTCCGTCGTTGACTGGCATTATATTTCCCGATCTGGCAGTGATAGAAGCCGTGCGCAATGCCAAAAATGGAAATATGTCTCTATATATTCCTGAAGAGAATCATTCGGTTATCTCATTCGGAAAAACTGGACAATTTATCCTTCCTGCTGCAACCCCTCTGGAAGCGAGCCTTATCATTTCACGATTTATGGCGAAAATTGCAGTAGAGGCTCTAGCATATCGGGTTGAAACTAATGACGAATGGATGATGCAACTAGTTGATAATAAGCAGCTAGATTTAGTCAGAAATCATGCTCGATATGGCGTCATTAGCAATTGGCCCGTTTCAGTTCGAAGAATATATGATACCTCTACTCGTTGGAATAATAACGAGGATTCTGCCTACCAGATTGTCCATGAGTTTGACTTCCTTAGGACAGATTCCAATGAAATTTACTTTGTATTGGCGATCTTCGGAGAGGAAATTGTCATGAATATAGGCGGACCAAATTTAGAAGGGTGGAAAACTTGGATCTCTAAAAACGACAATGCCTCACCGTTATATCATGGCAAAAATACAAACCGAGAAACTAAGCTTTAAAACAGTTCAACAAGAGATGAAGTAAATCTCGAATAGCATTCGGGTAGCCAAAATTCCTATATAGTGTAGTCACAAGATATCAGCCCAGAGGGCGATACATCTAATTTGC
>CALMQQ010000125.1 GCA_937871845.1 uncultured bacterium | reverse complement strand
ATGTTCTTGAGTATGTCCCAGAAGAGTTAAAGACACCCGAAATTTGTCTAGCTGCAGTTCAAGAGAATTGGGATGTTCTTGAGTATGTCCCAGAAGAGTTAAAGACACCTGAATTTTATCTAGATGCCGCTCAGTAAGACAAATTTGCGCTTGGGCTTGTCCCTAAGGAATTATGTTCTATGAAAATGATAATTACAACTATAGTTGTGATCAACAAAAATCTTATAAATAACGAGATCTCTCGATTATAATCGATGAAATCATTTGACTCGAAAGAATTGATTTTTTTCAACAGGCTGTAATGTCAATAACAATGCAATTCCCGGAAGTGCCGCCTGATATACATTACAAAGCCAGTCACATTTGTGATGGTTTGTATGTCGGTTCTACCATAGCGTCAAATGACTTGGAACATCTTCGTCAAGAAGACATCACTGTGGTAATACGAGTTATCATGCCTGAAGAACATTGTTTGGAAGAATATCCAGGCATTGAGTATCATTATTACGAAACGTATGATGGACCGTGTGGTGACATCATCGGTGCATTCGAATACACCCGTGATATAATCCGCAATGCTCTTCGAGAAGGTCGTCGAGTGTTAGTCCATTGTCGCGCAGGGAAATCTCGTTCAGCTGCAGTTGTGATTGGATATTTGATGTGGTCGCGGGGAATCGATTATCATACTGCATATGCAATTGTCTGCAAGGCCCGTTGTATTGCTGATCCTTGTTCGTTTTTTGTTACCAAACTGAGCCAGTATCAGATGCCACCTTTCTCTGAATAAATCACGTTAACGTGATTTTATTCCCAGATATGATGCAATTGCATCATAATATCATGCTAATGACCGCCGCGCTTCTGATCTCGTCGCTTACGCAGCTCTCGTCTCTTGGCAAGACCCATTTGCCGGGATTTTTCGGCTCGAGCCTTACTACGGTACCACGAATTCAAAGAAGCGTCAATGTCATCGTCAGAATCCAGAAGTCCATCACGAACGCAATCATCGCACCAATTGTAATCATCGCACCAATTGTAATCACGACTCCAAGTTAAGGGTGTAAGATCAAGAGGAGGTATGTACACGTGAAAACGTTTTGTGATTGGAGCCCTTTGAGCTACACTAGCCCAGGTAGTTGGTTGAACATCTGATGAAAATTTGGTCGTATATTCTCCAACACAGACAGACTTCACTGGCAGTTGAGCATTATGAATGAGCTCGTGTAGGGCTGACTCATACTCAATCTCCTTTGTCCCGGATTCGCAATCCGATTCGGACTGTAGAGTCTCTGGGTTGTAAAAGCGCTCAAGACCAGGCCGATCGGTTTTCCAAACCCATTGTCGAATTGCTTCAAAAAATGTAGACATGTACACAGTTTTGATCTTGATAAATTTTTGATTATCTTCGACACAAAACATCTTCAATTCGGGCCACCATGCTACCAGTTTTTCTAATTTTTCATCTGAAACATGCATCACGATCTTTGCGTTGGTTTGCTTGATGATCACCCAAAAACATTGTTTACACTAATATATGTAAATCTAATTTGTCCATGAACGCAGGACATAAACAAATTGTTGTTGAATAATATGTTACTAACATTGAAGATCATCTTTATATGGCAATTGAACTCAATCGCATGTCTAATAAGATTACAAAAAATGTCATCATCGACTTCGTCTTCTAGTTACATCCCGATTGTTCATATCCCTGTTATTGAAGGCCCTGAGAATGAGCATCTTCAAGATTTGGGAAGAAAGATCAATACTGCAGAAGCAGAGTTTCGAGAACATCGGGATGAATTGGAGAGATTCAAGACTATGTATCTGCAGAGTCTCCATAATCTAAACACTGAGTTTAATACACGGGCACAAAGTCTGTCTAGCTCTTATGATCTGCCGGCACTAGTGAAGTGGATGGTATTTCATAGCACGCTACAGCGTTATTCTTATTCTCATTTGGAGCTAAAGCTGTACAAAACAATGTACTCACAATACCTTGATTGTTTGAGTACATATCTTGAGGTTATAGAATTACTTTCTCTTAAATTGAAGTATTCGAGTGAAATCGAGTCAAAGTATTCGAGTGAAATCGAA
>CALMQQ010000124.1 GCA_937871845.1 uncultured bacterium | reverse complement strand
GAACTCCGTATACTCCTTCCAGAATCCTCCATAACTGATTGTACTTACTTCCATAATACCAATCATATCCGGTATTTAGCTCTAGACCCTTTGAGTAAAAACTTCCCAGAATGATGTATTTTATATCCTTTGGAATGAAGTTCCCTAGTATATGTTTCTCTATCATATTTATTACAAATTGTTTACTAGATTTAAAATTTAATGAAACAGTAGATGGCTATTATTAATTATATTATAAATCTAATCATGCCTTACAAAAGTAAAAGAGAACTACCGAAAGGTGTAAGAGATAATTTACCTCTTGATGCTCAAGAGATTTACCAAGATACGTATAACAGTGCGGAAGAATTTTATAAAGAGAAGTCGAAAAGGAAAAATCCAAATGAGTCTAAGGAAGAAGTTGCTGCAAAAGTTGCTTGGAGTGCAGTGAAGAGCAAGTACAAGAAAGTCGATGATAAGTGGAAACGAATTAAGATTTAAATATTATTTATAAATTATGGAGTTTATTAAAAATTATTCTTTGTCCATTGTACTAATTACACTATTTATAGTGAGTTGGGTTGGTCAGTATTATTTCCAATACAGAGACGAACAATCCCAAGCCGAGATGCACAATCAAGAGTTTACAATGAGTGAATTCACAGACTCATTCCTCACGAACACATTTGAGAACTGGCAATCAGAATTTCTACAACTCGCGACGATGGTTATTCTAACATCCAAATTAAGCCATAAAGGAAGTCCTGAATCTAAGGACTCTGAAGAAAAAACTGAAAAGAAATTAAATATGATTTTAGATGCCGTACGGAAAGGGGAAAATAAGTAAGGGTTGTAAATGTATTGTTAGTAAAATCCAGGATCAAACCTATGAGTATCCATTCTTTTAGAACCCGATAAAGAACCACCACAAGTGGAGCAATGGTCAAGTCCAGTACAAACATTTATATTTCCACAATGAGGACATTGTCTTTCCTGATCTGAATCAACAGAGTATTTCCCAGCCATATCGGGATTTTCAGAATAGAAAGCATCTCTCTGACTTTCTAGGTCATTTTTTGGCTTTATTGTTTTTTTGGCTCTTGTGAGTTTATTTCTGATTCCATGATTATTTACAAATGCAATTCTGACGCATAATAGCATAAGATTAATCTTATTCTCTAATAAAATTGCTCTGCATTTAAATGCTAAGACTTTTTCTAAAGTTTTACTATTACTAAAGAAAAAAAACTATCATATATACTTGTGATATATCTGTTCAGGTAGTATAATTCCTAATGGTTTTTATAAGTTAACATTATGATGCCAGAAGGAGAATACATCACACCAAATCAACCCAATGAAGGAATTGGGTCGATACCTGCGCTTGAAAACCCTGCAATTCCTCCTACCAGCAATACTTTACAGTCAAGGGGTCAGTTTTTAGGTTTTGATGCTCTCAGAAATCTTGCCCAAGCAAAAAGGGATCAGATTCACGGTAATATTGACTCTCCTATTACATCAGAAGAAAATCTTAATTATGTCCACGAATTTAACCGAGGTCTACTCAGACTAATCCCTACATGGGTAAAAGCTCCAATTATCGCTGCTGGACTTATAGCAAGCTATCCAAAAGACGAATTAATGAATCGAAGAAAATTCCTAAAGGTCGGTGGGT
>CALMQQ010000123.1 GCA_937871845.1 uncultured bacterium | reverse complement strand
GGTACCGCTTGGCTAGACACTGGGACCTTCTCTTCTCTCATGCAAGCTGGTCAATTCGTACAAGTAATCGAAGAAAGACAAGGATTGAAAGTTGGTTGCATCGAAGAAATTGCTTTCAGGAATAAATTCATTGATGCAAAACAACTTGAAAAACTCGCAGAGAAATATATGAAGAGTGGTTACGGCCAATACTTACTAGGAGTTATGGATGATAAGGTAAAAAATGGGGATTAAAGATTATAGCTATAATATTCTCCAATACAGAGTAAAACAAATAATCAAAAGACTGCTCAAAGGTATGGATGAGCCGTTTCTTTGTATTATCACACCAGTGTTTGATCCATGTCTTAAAAGTCTTAAAGGACTTATCGCAGATCTTCAATATCAAACTTATGAAAATTTCATCCATGTAAGTATTGCGAATGGTAAAGAGCCTAAAATTCACAATTTAATTGAACACGTCCGCATCAACGACAAGAGATTTGTGTATGATGAAATACCTTTTGATAATAGTTATAAAGATTCCGGTCTTGTGGAAAATTTACTAATTATTAATGGAAAGCGCAGGAATTTTGTAATGTCTAAGTATGATGCACTAATGTATCTAAATATTGGAGCTGACTTCAAACTGACCGATAATCAGATTTTCGAGAAGTTACATAATACACATATGGAGACCAGAAAAGATATTATCATTCTGGAATCAGAAGTTGCGGAGAAAAAATATCCCCTTTATCCAATTAACAAACATCGCCATATCGATCTTACAAATTTCTGCTACTCAAAGAAACTGGCTCGAACAATTCCCTATCCTGAAGATATTGACCCAGAATTTGATGTAGCAAACGACTTTAGATATTTTGATAAAATTGCGAATTTCAAAGTTCTAGAAGGCATTTATGGTCAAAAAGATGGAAGAAATTTCTATAAAACAATCGAAGACATTTATAATGAGCAACACACCAAAAAATAGCTGGACAATATTTGGATTAAGCAACTTCTCATACGACATTTTAGATGCTATCGAATCAAACGGAGACGAGGTTAAATATTTCATCAGAAATCAAGATGTGGATGAAAAGATTGTCAATCGGGTGCCACAAAATATCGAAATCATAGATTTAACAGACTTCAAGCCCAGTACAGACAAGTACTTCATTGGATTTATGGATTATAGAAAAGATGCTTTGCTCAGTGAATTGTTGAAATTTAATTTGCGTTTCGACAATATATTTCATAAAAACTCATACATTTCTCACTACTCCACAATTGGATTTGGTAATTTCATCGGAGCAAATGCTACTATTGCTCCCAAAGTTGCATTAGGTGACTTTAACTTCATAAATCGAAATTGTTCAGTTGGGCATCATACTGTTATTGGAAATAGAAACAAGACTGGACCGGGAGTAACAATTTGTAGCTTGTGTGAAATCGAGGATAACAATGCTTTTGGAGCAAATTGCACAATAATTCCTGAACTCAAAATCGCTTCAGAAGTGGAAATTGGAGCAGGTGCCGTGTTGACTGAGAATATTTCCGAAAGTGGTTTGTATGTAGGAATACCTGCGAAATTAGTTCAAAGAAAGGCCTAAACGTACTCTAGTTTCCTCAATTGTAGATATTTTCAAATCCATTAATTCTATGATCTTATTAATCCTCTCAAGCTGACTTTTGTTTGTTGCCAGTTCTTCTTTCTCTTGATTGAGATAAATATTGTCTTCTAAACCAAGTCTCACTCCTCCTCCCATTGTCAAACCCATGACATTTGCGCGAAGCTGAAATCTCCCCAGTCCAGCAAAAGCCCAGTTTGCATTTTCCGGCAGAAGATTTAACAACGCTGAAATATTTGTGACCTCAAGTGGTGCAGTCCCAAGATTTCCGAGGAAAATATTAAAATATGGATTTTCGTCCTTAATCATTCCTCGTTCGAGCATAAAGTTAGCTTTATGAATCATACCTGGTTCAAATATCTCAAATTCTGGCTTAATACCGTTATTTTGCATGGTAGTCGCTAATTTCTCAATCATTTCGGGAGAATTCATAGATGCGGTATTGATAAAATTCATAGAACCCATCGTCAAAGTGGCCATATCAGGCTTCACATCGCCATCAAGCTCCAAGACCTCTGCTCTTTTCTCAAATTCCGACCAATTTCTTCCACTAGTACTCACGGTGATAATCACTGTGGGCTGTTTATATCGAATCCGCTTGATGATTTCTGCATAAATTTCTTTTTTCCATGTTGGTTTGCCGGATTTATCTCTAGCATGCACATGTACGATACTCGCTCCATATTTAACAGCCATATCTACATCTTCTGCAATCTCCTGAGGGGTAAGGGGAACTGATTGATTCAGTTCATTTGTGGGGATCATGCCGGTGAGAGCGCAGTTGATGATTACTTTATCGGTTGTTTTCATAAATTCAGTAATTCGAATTCTTTATCCCAATCAGCCTACCGTCCAATTCCTTTGTAATAAATTCCCAATTGATGGATTTTCTCAGAATCCAAACAATTTCTTCCATCAATGATTGCTTTTAATTTTGGGTATTTAGAAAAATCGACCTTTTTAATCTCATTATGATTTGTAGCAACTAATAGAGCTTCTGCAGATTTCAAACCTTTCTCTAATGACTCCACATTCGACATATCAAGTAAATATGGATCGAATTTAATAATATCTGCACCAAGTTCTTCTAGCAATTTCAATATCTTCAAAGCAGGGCTTTCTCGTAGATCTCCTACATTAGCTTTATAGGATAATCCATACACCATTACTTTCGTACCCTTTACTGGCATGGAGATTGCATTTAATCCATCTTGTAATAAATCAACAGTATAGTTTGGCATGCTGTTGTTCACCTCTCTAGCATATTTTAAGAATTGGTGCTCAAAACCACTTTGTTTTGCTCTTTTTATCAAATAATATGGATCAACTGGAATACAATGACCTCCTACTCCGGCTCCAGGATAATGCGCCATAAAAGCAAACGGTTTATTTGAAGCTGCTTCAATTGTTTCTACTAAATCAATTCCCATTTTATCGAATGATTTCGCAAGTTCGTTTACATAGGCAATATTAATATCTCGGAAAGTGTTTTCAATAATTTTTGTTGATTCGGCCACCTTCAATGACGAAACCACATTGACTTGAGCTTTTATAAATGTTCTATAGAATTTTGCAATTTCCTCCGCACCACTTTTCGTAGTTGCTCCAATATTTCTAGGGATGTTGTATACGCTCCATCTTGGGTCCCCTGGATTTATCCTCTCTGGACAATGCGCAAGATCAAAGTCTTTACCTGCTTTCAATCCCGAAACTTCCTCAATCACAGGGATTACTTCTTCTTCACACACTCCGGGATTAATGGTTGATTCAACGATAACCTTTGCACCAGTTTTCATATTCCTAGCAATGGTTGCAGAAGCTGACTTCACTGGGCCTAAATCGGGCTCAAATAAATCTGTGACAGGTGTAGGGACACATACAATATAGAAATCTGCGTTTTTAATTTTTGATTCATCTTTCGTAGCTTGAACCTTCGTTTCTTTCATCCTCTCTTCAAGTTCAGGATCACTAAATGGTGGTTTACCAGAATCTATTGCTTTCAAAACTCTATCTGAGATATCAAATCCAACTACATCATACTTCCCAGTTTCTTTGATAGCGACTGCGAGAGGTAATCCGACATAACCTAGGCCTAAAACTACTACTTTTTTCATATTCTAGAAAGATTAATTACGAAAACAGATTGTACCAGAAAGAGTGATTCAATTAATATAATATTCACTTTTACATTGACTGACGCAAGATTCCATATTATTATCATAACAACTATTAGTAATTCCAAATGAATGAAATGTTTTCTTATAACCCATTAGTTAATGGTCCTATCCTAAATAACCCACGACCAGAAGATCCTAGTGACGAAGGACTGGGCGATCCCACAGACGAGGGATTAGGTGATCCTACCGACGAAGGTTTAGGAGATCCATATTAAAGTAACCCTATCTAGACACATAGAAAAATCTCTCCTGCAATGTTATCATTACTCCATATATCACTAATTTTATGAAACTAGGAATAATTATCCCTGCCCTCAATGAGGAGAAAAAGATCTCCACAACGATTTCAAAAATACCAAAGAAGATTAATAACATCGACGAAATAAAAATCCTGGTAATTGATGACGGTTCAACTGACAATACGAGTTCTATGGCAAGGAATTCAGGAGCCGATGTGATTCAACATAACAAAAACAAAGGTGTTGGAGTTGCTTTTCAGACAGGATTAGAATGGGCACTAGAAAAAAGAGTCGATATTCTAGTGAATATTGATGCAGATGGACAATTCAACCCAGATGATATTCCATTTCTAATTGAACCAATATTAAACAACGGAACTGATGTCGTGGTAGCCAATAGGTTCAACAACGGAATGCCATCGGATATGCCCAAAGGGAAATACCTGGGGAACAAAATGATGTCATATCTAATAAGTAAACTTTCTGGTATGGAACTTAAAGATGTATCTTCTGGATTTAGAGCATTCAATAAAGAGGCTATGTACAAATTGAACCTTATAGGTAACTTCACATACACACAGGAATCAATTCTAGACCTTGCAACAAAAGGTTTGAGAATTATAAACCAGCCCGTACAAGTCACTTACTTCAAATCCCGAAAATCCAGAGTCGCATCAAACTTATTAAGCTATGCAATTAAAACTTCCCTTATAATCTTCAGAAGTTTCCGCGATTATAGTCCATTGAAATTTTTTGGTTTTGTGGGATTAATCCTATTCATACTAGGCTTACTTTTTGACTTGTTTACACTACAGCATTATTTACGTACTGGTGGGTTTACTCCGTATGTCTCGGTTGTTTTAACAGGTATTTATTTAAATACGGTTGGTTTTGGAATTATTATCTTAGGAGTTATTGCGGATATGTTCGACAGAGTTAGAAGAAACCAGGAAAACATATTGTATTTATTAAAGAGAGAGAGATATGACAAGTAGTAGACCCATCTACCTCATTCTAGGAACAAGAGCCCAAACAATAAAAATGGCTCCGGTTATGAGAGAACTTGAAGCTCAAAAAGTACCATTCACCCTACTCTACACTCAACAACACAAAGTGACAATCACCGATCTTCTGGAGAATTTTGATATCAAAACGAAACCCATTAGCATTATAGAGAGAAAAGATGAAGCGAAAACAATTAAATTATTTGCTGGTTGGTTAATTCAGATTCTTCTGATTACATTAAATCCTTTTAGTGCAAAAAAAATCTTTACA